>JAGDBR010000042.1 GCA_017958935.1 Lachnospiraceae bacterium
CATGGGGCTGAAGAACGGCATGCTCGTCACGAACCCGATCCCGGAAGAATACTCGATGGACAAGGCGGTCATTGACCGCGCGATCGACGAGGCGGTCGCGGAAGCGGAGGCGCTCGGCATCCACGGGAAGGAGACGACGCCGTTCCTGCTGGCGAAGATCAAGGATCTGACCGGCGGCGACAGTCTCGAGAGCAACATCCGTCTCGTGTACAACAACGCAGCGCTCGCGGCCGAGACCGCGAAGGCGCTTTCAAAGCTGTAAGAGAGAAACGAAAATGCGTTCCGGCGCGTGAATGCCGCCGGACGCGGATCCTTCGGACCGGGCAGGAGAAGAACAGACGATGAAGCAGACACAATGGTATAAGGACGGCGTATTCTATCAGATCTGGCCGCGGAGCTTTAAGGACGGCAACGGGGACGGCATGGGCGATCTTTACGGCGTGATCGAGAAGCTGGACTACATCAAAAGCCTGAATGTGGACGGCATCTGGTTCTCGCCGCTTTATCCGTCGCCGGGCGCGTACTGCGGCGACGACCTCTCGGACTATTTCGACATCGCGCCGGAGTTCGGCGGGATGGAGGCGTTCCGGACGCTGTTGTCCGAGGCGCACGCGCGCGGCCTGCGCGTGATCATGGACCTTGTCGTCAATCACACGAGCGACGAGCACGAGTGGTTCCAAAAGTCGCGGCAGCGGATCGACCCGTACACCGATTACTACATCTGGCGGCCGAAGAAGCCGAACGGCAAGCTGCCGAACAACTGGGATTCGATGTTCGAGGGCGGCACGGCCTGGCAGTGGGACGACGTCCGGCAGGAGTATTACCTGCACCTGTTCGCGATCAAACAGCCGGACCTGAACATGGACAATCCGCTCGTCCGCGAGGAGGTCAAAAAGATCCTGCGGTTCTGGCTGGACCTCGGCGTCGACGGCTTCCGCGAGGACGTGATCACGTTCATCAGCAAGCCCGAAGGCCTGCCGGACGATCTGAAGATCCCGGGCTCGACCGGCATCCTGAAATACAATCACGGACCGCGCATCCACGAATACCTGCAGGAATTCCGGCGGGAGGTCCTGAATCATTACGACTGCGTGACGATCGCCGAAGCGCCGCTCGTCTCGCCGAAAAAGGCGATGGAGTATATCTCCGAGCTTTCGCCGGAGCACCATGACATCGATATGATGATCCAGTTCCAGTGCATGTGCGCCGACTGCCTGTTCACGGACTACGTGCCGCTGAAATTCTCGCTCAGGCGCCTGAAACGCGCGTTCCGGAGATGGCAGGCGCTGCACGGAAAAGCCTGGAACATGCTGTACGTCGAGAACCACGACCATCCGCGCGTGATCTCGCGCTACGGGTCGGAAACCCTGCGCGTCGAATCCGGCAAGGCGATCGCGGTCTCGTACCTGTTCCAGCAGGGCACGCCGTTCATCTACCAGGGGCAGGAACTCGGCATGGTCAACTGGTACCCGGAAAAGATGTCGATGTACGAGGACGTGCAGACGCTGAATCACCGGCTGAACGCGCCCGAAGAAAAGCGGCTGAAACTCTGCCACCGCGCATCCCGCGATTCCGCGCGCACCCCGGTCCAATGGACCGCCGGGCCGAACGCGGGCTTCACGCCGGGCGAACCCTGGTTCTACGTCAATGAGAACTACACCGAGATCAACGCCGAGGCGGAAGAGAAGGATCCCGGCTCGCTGCTGCATTTCTACCGGGAAGCGGTGGCGCTGAGAAAGCGCCTGCCCGTCGTCCGGTACGGACAGTACAAAGAGTACCGGAAACGGTCGAAGGATCTGTACGTTTACGAGCGGTATCTCGATGCAAAAGACGCGGCGTGCGCGGCGGAAGACGGCGTGAATGCCGATCCGTCGGAGCGCCTGCTTGTCGTCTGCTCCTTCTCCTCCGCACCGCAGCGCTTCAAGGCGCCGAAGGACTTCGGCCTGAAGGAGGCAGAGTTGATCCTGAAAACGTATCCGGACGAAGAGACGGAACGGGCAGGAGCGGACGGAAGCTTCACGCTGAAGCCTTACGAAGCACGCGTCTATCGGATCGCGTCCGGCTGCGGGCACTGACCGGTAAAACAATCCGGGCGACCGGCCGGGACTGTCCGGGCAGAACAGGAACAGAAGACCCGGGCAGAAACAGGAACAGAAGAACGAAAGAAACCGCCCGCCGGGATCCCGGCGGGCGGTTCTTTCATGCGGTTTTATGAAGGCTTTAGAAGATCGGAGACTTGTAGAACACGCGGGTGCTCAGATCCAGCGTGAGCTTTGCGCCGCCGTTCTTCGTGCCGGTGACGTCGTATCTGCCCCAGACGTCCGCGCGCTTGTAACTTTCCTTGTGCGCAGTGATCGGGTTCGAATAGCCGCCGTCTTCCTTGTTCAAGCCGACGTACGCCCAGAGCGGGATGAACACGGACTGCACGGACAGGGCCGGGACGAAGTCCTTCTTGTCGCCGAGACGTTTGACGGTGCCTTCGCGGCTGCCTAAAGAGAGCAGCGGGGCACCGAACGTGACGGTGTTCAGGATGTTGAACTGCGCCTTGACGGAGCTGTCGGACGCGACCTGCTGCGCGACCATGCCGCCCAGGCTGTGTCCTGCCAGGACGAGGTTCGCGTTCCGCGGAACCACTGCGAGCAGGACGCTGACGACGTTCGAGTAGTAGGCGTTGTTCAGGTTGAAGCCGCAGAACAGATCCGTGATCCATTCGGTGGACTGGTTGAAGACCATCTCGGTGCCGGACAGCGTAACCAGGTAAACATTCTTGGTGGACCAGCCGCTCTTCAGCGTGCCCTGCGTCACGGTGATCGGGCCTTTCGTGCCCTTGTTGTAGCCTTCGCCGACGAGATCGGCGATCTCACTGGCCTTTGTGTAGGTCTGGGTATTCCCCGCAGCCATGGCCGGGACGCTGCAGAAAAGCAGGACGGCCGCCAGCACAAGCGCGAACAGTTTCAGACTCTTTTTCATGAAACCTTTCCTCCCCTTATGATGATACTTGGTTGAGCATCCCGGATCTCTCTGCCGGAAAACGCGGCAGCGGATGCTTTCTCTGCATTCATTATAGCATAAAGAAATGAATATGCAATCCTGAAACAAAAGATTTTTTAAAAGATTTAACTAATTTGCCTTTTTCGGCCGGAAAGACGGCGTTCAGGCCCGCAAAAGCACTTGAAACCGCGGCCTTGCCGTGGTACGCTAATAATATGACAAACAGAGAGCGCCTGTCCGCGGAGGGCGGGCGCAGACCACTGAATCACGGAGGAAAAAATGTTTAAAAACCTGACCAAGAAAGAGCGGGCATGGGTCCTGTACGACGTCGGCAACTCGGCGTTCACGATGCTGGCCTGTACGCTGATCCCGATCTGGTTCAAGAGCCTGGCCATCGGCACGGCGCCGGGACAGATCTCGTCCGACCGGGCGACGGCTTATTATTCGATCGCGATCGCGATCGTCACCGTCATCACCGCATTGCTGGGACCGCTGCTCGGTGCGATCGCCGACCACAAGGACACGAAGAAGATCTTCTTCTCGACGTCCGTCGCGCTCGGCGTGACCGGCTGCATCATCAACGGCTTCGCGACGGGCTGGGTCCTCTTCATCGTCCTGTTCATCCTGACGAGGGTCTTTTACCAGGCTTCGCTGACGTTCTACGATTCGATGCTGAATGACGTCACGACGGAGGACCGCATGGACCAGGTCTCGTCCTACGGCTACGCCTGGGGCTACATCGGATCCTGCATCCCGTTCCTGCTGGCGCTGGGCGCCTACGTGCTCGGACCGGACATGCTCAAGGTGATCTCGGGCAGCCTGTCCCGGATCATCGGCTTCACGGTCACCGGCGTCTGGTGGATGCTCGTCACGCTGCCGCTGATCAAGAATTACCGCCAGATCAACTATGTCGAGGCCGAAAAAGGCGCGATCGGAAAGGCCTTCAAAAAGATCGGCCGGACGCTGAAAAAGATCGCGGTCGAAGACAAGAAGGTCCTGCTGTTCCTGATCGCGTTCTTCCTGTACATCGACGGTGTCGGCACGATCATTGACAACTGCATCAACATCGGTACGGACCTCGGCCTGGATACGGTCGGACAGGTCATCTTCCTGCTCGCGACGCAGGTCGTCGCCTGGCTCGGCTCACTGACTTTCGCGCGGCTGTCGAAGAAATACAAGACGGTGCCGCTCATCCTGGTCTGCATCCTGGGCTATTTCGCGGTCTGCCTGTACGCGCTGGCGCTGAAGACGATCTGGGATTTCGGCATCCTGGCGTTCGGCGTCGGCTGCTTCCAGGGCTCGATCCAGTCCCTGTCGCGGTCTTACTACTCGAAGATCATTCCGCCGGAGAACTCGGGCGAGTACTTCGGCATCTACGACATCTTCGCGAAGGGCGCGTCCTTCCTGGGCTCCGCGGTCATCGCGGCGGTCAAGCTCGCGGGCGGCACGATCAACATCGCCGTCGCTTCCCTGGCGATCTTCTTCGCCCTGGGCTTCCTGTTC
>JAGDBR010000043.1 GCA_017958935.1 Lachnospiraceae bacterium
GATCACCCGCTATAACCGCAAGGTGACCAAGAGGCTGGAAGCAGAGCGCGCAGACGCCAATAAGGATCCGCTGCTTTACATGACCCAGATGCACGATGAGAACAACGTCGTGGAATTTGACAATGTCTGTACCTACTTCTTTACCGATGTCGGTACGGTCAAGGCTGTCGACGGTGTCAACTTCGTTATCCCGAAGCATTCGACGGTCGGCGTCGTGGGCGAATCCGGCTGCGGCAAGTCCGTTACGAGCCTTTCGCTGATGCAGCTTCTGCAGCGCCCGACCGGTCAGGTCGTCGGCGGTGAAATCCGCTTTAACAAAGGCGACGGGACCGCTTACAACATCGCCAACACGCCGAACGCCGTCATGGAACAGATCCGCGGCAACCGGATCTCCATGATCTTCCAGGAGCCGATGACCAGCCTGAACCCGGTCTTTAAGATCGGCGCCCAGGTAGACGAGGTCACGAAGCTGCACAACCCGGAGATGTCCGATGAAGACATCAAGGCTCGTACCCTTGAGATGCTTGATCTGGTCGGTATCGCCAACAAGGAAGGCGTATACAACATGTATCCGCACGAGCTGTCCGGCGGTATGCGGCAGCGTATCTGCATCGCGATCGCGCTGGCCTGCAACCCGACGCTGATCATCGCAGATGAACCGACGACGGCTCTGGACGTGACCATTCAGGCGCAGATCCTGGACCTGCTTCAGAACTTAAAGGATAAGCTGCACTCCTCCATCATGCTGATCACGCACGACTTAGGCGTGGTCGCCGGCATGTCGGACTACGTGGTGGTCATGTATGCCGGCCGCATCGTCGAAAAGGGCACTGCGGACGATATCTTCCATCATCCGGCGCACCCGTATACGATCGGTCTGATGAAGTCCAAACCCGTTGTCGGCAAGAAGGTCGACGAGCTCTATATGATCCCCGGCAACGTGCCGAACCCGGTCGAGATGCCCAACTACTGCTATTTCCGCGACCGCTGTGAGATGCAGTGCGAGCATTGCAAGGGAGACTATCCGCCCGAGATCCGCCTCAGCGAGACGCACGTGGTCTCCTGCTACAACTATCTGGAGCAGGGCGAGATCATTAAATATCCGAAATCTGTGAATGTGGAGGACCTGTTATAATGAGTGAGATTCAGAAAAACCCTGCCACAGAGGAAGATGTTGTACTCGAGGTGAAAGACCTCGTTAAGTGGTTCCCGATCAAGGCCGGCTTTATCAAGCGTACAGTCGGCAACGTCCGCGCGGTCGACGGCGTCAGCTTCAAGATCCGCCGCGGCGAGACCATGGGTCTGGTGGGCGAGTCCGGCTGCGGAAAATCGACCTGTGGACGGACCATCCTTCGCCTTTTGGAGAAAACGAGCGGCGATATCATCTTTAACGGACAGGATATCAGTGCCTTAAGCAAAGAAGAGCTGCGCAAGATCCGCCCTCAAATGCAGATCGTATTCCAGGATCCGTATTCCAGCCTGTCGCCCCGTCTTCCGATCGGTGAGATCATCGGGGAAGCGGTACGTGAGCACGGCATCGTGCCGCCGGAAGAGTATGAAGATTACATCACCCGCGTCATGGCGGTCTGCGGTCTGCCGGAATATTACAAAGAGCGTTACCCGCACGAATTCTCCGGCGGTCAGCGCCAGCGTATCTGCATCGCGAGAGCTCTGGCTTTATCGCCCGACTTCATCGTCTGCGACGAGCCGGTTTCCGCGCTGGACGTGTCCATTCAGGCACAGATCATCAACCTGTTGAAGCAGCTGCAGAGAGACTTCAACCTGACTTACCTGTTTATCTCGCATGACCTGTCCGTGGTGGAGCACATCTCCGATTCCGTCGGTGTTATGTACCTTGGCACCATGGTGGAATATGCGCCTACGGATAAGATCTTCGCGAAGCCGCTGAACCCGTACACGAAGGCTCTTTTCTCCGCGATCCCTGTCCCCGATCCGGATGTGCAGATCAACCGCATCATCCTGAAGGGCAGCATTCCGAGCCCGGCCAATCCGCCGCGCGGCTGCAAGTTCCATACCCGCTGCGATCAGTGCATGGAAATCTGCAAGTATGCGGTTCCGGAATGGAATGAGGTAGAGCCGGAGCACTTCTGCGCCTGCCACCTCTACAATACGCCGGAGATGCAGCAGCGTGCCGAGGACACCATGAAGGAGATCCAGAGTACGGAAAAGACGCCGTTAGAGGAAAAGGAAGTTCTGTAACATGGCAAGAAAGACATCGCCGCTTCCGCCGGATGATGACGGCGAAACCATCGTCGATATGAATGTGGAGGGCATGCCCTGGTACATGCGCCGGCCGGAAAAACCGGCTTCTTCGGGCAGCGGTCCGCAGTATCAGATGACGAAGGAAGAAGAACGTGCCTATACCTGGGCGGCCGTTAGAACCGGCCTCCTGATTGCACTGATCTTCGGCGCAGTCTTTGCCGCGTTTATCGCTTTCTGCGACTTTATCTGGTTCCGGTAAACCGGATGAAAGAGAAACGGAAAAACCAATCAAAAAGGGCGGGATCCGAAAGGATCCCGCTCCTTTTGTATCAGGGAAAGTCCAGCTGTAAGACCTCAGTCAGATCTCAGTTCCTATGCGGAAGCTTACATTCCCTGTTTGACCGTTTCGTAGATTTCGTCGGCTAACGGCAGGGATTCAGCGAGGAGCCGGCCGCCCCGGGCCCGGTAGAATTCCGCCTTGTCCGCATCCTTCAGGCTCCCGATATTGATCAGGACGTTCAGCCAGGCGCCC
>JAGDBR010000044.1 GCA_017958935.1 Lachnospiraceae bacterium
CCGATGATTCACAGGATTTTTTGAGGAGGAACGATTATGAAGACATGGAAAAGGTTTTGGCACTGGTGCTGGCGCTTTTGCTCATTTTTGCGTTTACGGCCTGCAAGACCGACGAGGACAATAAGAATGCGGCGGCGTACAACAAGTATCTGAAGCAGCTGAAATTTGACGACAGCGGCCTTCCGGAGCTGACGGTCGCGATCTCCCCGGACTTTGCGCCGATGGAATTCATCGATCTGTCCCGAACGGGCGCCGATCAGTACGTGGGCTTCGACGTTCTTCTTTCAAAATATATTGCGAAGGAACTCAACATGAAGCTCGTGATCAAGCCGATGTCCTTTGACGCGGTGCAGGCCGCCGTCCAGACCGGCAACGTCGATCTCGGCATTTCAGGCTTCAGCTGGACGGAAGAGCGGAGCGAGAACTACTTCATCACCGACTGGTATAAGGCAGGCGAAAACGAGACGGAGCAGGTCGTCATTACGACCAAGGAGAACGAAGGCAAGTTCACGACGGCCGAGTCGATGAAGGGCATCAAGGTCGGCGCCCAGGGCGCGTCGCTCCAGAAGGTCCTTGTCGAAGAACAGCTGCCGGAGTCGGAGATCGTGCTGTACGACAACCTGAACGATGCGGTGCCGGCGCTCTTGACCGGTAAGGTCGACGCCTTCGCGGTCGCGTTCGGCAACGGCGAGTCCTTCATTTCGGCGAACCCGGACAAGATCGTCTTCTCCGGCTTTGAGTTCGTAGTGGACGAGAAGTACAAGAACAACGTCATCCTGGTCAACAAAGGCAACGAGGCGCTGGGCAACAAGGTCAACACCGTTCTTGCGAAGGCAAAATCCGAAAACATCTACGACGGCTGGTACGAAGCATGCCAGCTCCTCGCGAAGATCAAGACGATCGACGAACTCGGCTACGACGACGACGGCAACAAGATCGAAGAATGACCCGCTATGCGGCATTTCCGGCGGGGCTCCTGGCAACAAGAGCCCCGCGCTTTATTGAAAACAAACGATGGTAAGGAACGGAGGAACACATGACCCTGACAGAGATCCTGAAAAGCATGTGGGACATCTTCACTGAATATTATATCGGCGCGGGCCTTCTGTGGTCCGGCATCGGCTATACGCTTCTGTTGTCCGCGATCGCGGTCTTCTTCGGCGCGATCCTGGGCTCGCTGATGGCGATCGGAAAGCGGAGCCGCTTTGCGCCCTTAAGATTCTTCATCACGGCGGTCGTCGAGGTGCTCCGCGGCACGCCGGCGCTCTTGCAGCTTTACGTCGCGTATTTCATCATCCCGATGCTGCTCAAATCCGCCGGGATGTCGCCGTTTGCCTGCGTCGCGATCGCGTTGTCCCTGAATTCGGCCGCGTACGTGTCGGAGATCATCCGGTCCGGCATCGAAGCGGTCGACAAGGGCCAGACCGAGGCCGCCCAGGCGCTTGGGCTGACCGGAAAGACCGCGATGCTGAAGATCGTGCTGCCGCAGGCCGTCAAGAACATCCTACCGGCGCTCGGCAACGAATTCATCACGATCATCAAGGAGACGTCGCTTGCGTCCACCTTCTACGTCGGCGAGCTGATGACGACGTATCAGACGATCCGCGGCATCACCTTCAATACGATCCCGACGCTGTTCATCATCGGCATTGTCTACTTTGTGATGACGTTCAGCCTGTCGAAGATCCTGAAGGTGTTCGAAAGGAGGATGAAGAGAAGTGCTTGAAGTTCGGAACATCTATAAGAGTTTTGGCGATCTGAAGGTCTTAAAGGGCGTGACGACGACCGTCGAAAAGGGCGAAGTCATTTCGATCATCGGCGTTTCAGGAAGCGGCAAATCGACGCTGCTGCGCTGCATGAACCTGTTGGAGGAACCGACGTTCGGCGAAGTCTGGATGGAAGGGAAACTCCTGACGCCCGTCGACCCGTACCTGCACCCCGAGATCATCCGCGCGTCGAACACGTATCACGCGCTCGCCGAAGGCGGCATGGAGGACGAGGCGGCCATCCATAAGATCAAGGAAGAGGACCTTCTGAAAGAGAAGAACGGCCGCGAGGGAGCGGCTTACCGGAAGATGATGAAGGAACTCTACCAGGAGAACCACATTGACATCAACGAGGGGCGGCGGAAGATCGGCATGGTCTTCCAGCAGTTCAACCTGTTCAACAATAAGACCGTGCTGGACAACATCACGCTCGCGCCGGTCGAGACCGCGAAGTACCATCACGTCAGGAACCTGAAGGAAGTGAAGGAAAATGCGGAAGCGCGGGCCATGTCGCTCTTAAAGCGGATCGGGCTCGAGGACAAGGCGAACGTTTATCCCTCGACGCTGTCCGGCGGCCAGAAGCAGCGGATCGCGATCATCCGGTCGCTTGCGATGGATCCCGACGTCATGCTGTTCGACGAGCCGACGAGCGCGCTCGATCCGGAGATGATCGGCGAGGTGCTGGATCTCATGAAGGAGCTTGCGAAGAGCGGCATGACGATGGTC
>JAGDBR010000045.1 GCA_017958935.1 Lachnospiraceae bacterium
ATTGAAAGAAGGGACCCGGTGCCGCGTGCTGGCCGTCGGGGGAACAGGGGAATTAAGGCAGCATCTTCTGGACATGGGCATCATCCCGGACGTCGAGATCGCTGTCGTGAAATACGCGCCGATGGGCGATCCGGTCGAGCTCAGGATCCATGATTACGAGCTCACGCTCAGGCTGTCGGACGCGGAAAAGATCGAAGTGGAAATACTGCGGGACGAAGCGGCCGGAGAGACCGGCGCTTCCGCCGCCGGATATATCAGCGGGAACGCGAAGGAAGCCGCCCACCCGGGCCTCGGCGAAGGCGGCAAGTATCATGTGAAGGGGGACGGGGACCCGCTCCCGAAGGACGAGAAGCTGACCTTCGCGCTGGCCGGCAACCAGAACAGCGGCAAGACGACGCTGTTCAACCGCCTGACGGGCGCGAACCAGCACGTCGGCAACTTCCCCGGCGTCACGGTCGACAGGAAGGACGGCGTGATCCGCGGACACGCGAACACGCTGATCACGGACCTGCCGGGCATTTATTCGATGTCGCCGTACACGCCGGAGGAGATCGTCACGCGCGAATTCCTGCTCCGGGAAAAGCCGAAGGGCATCATCAACATCGTCGACGCGACGAACATCGAACGCAACCTGTATCTGACGATGCAGCTGATGGAGATGGACGTGCCGATGGTGCTCGCGCTGAACATGATGGACGAAGTGCGCGAGAACGGCGGGTCGATCAAGATCAATGAAATGGAAGACCTGCTGGGCATCCCGGTCGTGCCGATCGCGGCCGCGAAGGACGAGGGCACGCGCGAGCTGATCGGGCATGCCCTGCACGTCGCGCAGTACCAGGAGCGCCCGGGCCGTCAGGACTTCTGCGACGAAAAGGAGCACGGCGGCTCCGTTCACCGCTGCATCCACGCGGTGATGCACCTGATCGAGGACCACGCCGAGGCGGCGGAGCTTCCGCTGCGGTTTGCTGCGACGAAGGCGATCGAGGGCGATCCCCTCGTCATCGACGCGCTGAAGCTCGATCAGAACGAGCGGGAGACCCTGGAGCACATCGTCAGGCAGATGGAGGACGAGCGCGGCCTGGACGCCGCGGCGACGATCGCCGACATGCGCTACGACTTCATCATGAAGATCTGCGAGCAGACCGTCGTGAAGCCGAAGGAGTCCCGGGAGCACGCGCGGAGCACGCGGATGGACAAGGTGCTGACCGGCAAATGGACCGCGATCCCGATGTTCGTCCTGATCATGGGCCTCGTGTTCTTCCTGACCTTCAGCGTGATCGGCGCCTGGCTGCAGGGGCTGATGGAGGAAGGGATCGGCGCGCTGACCGAACTCGTCGACGCCGGCATGACGCGCGCGAACGTCCAGCCCTGGCTGCAGGAGCTCGTCGTGGGCGGCATTTTCGAGGGCGTCGGCGCGGTGCTGTCGTTCCTGCCGATCATCGTCGTGCTGTTCCTGTTCCTGTCGCTGCTGGAAGACAGCGGCTACATGGCGCGGATCGCCTTCGTCATGGACAAGCTGCTGCGCAAGATCGGCCTGTCCGGCCGTTCGATCGTCCCGATGCTGATCGGCTTCGGCTGCACGGTCCCCGGCGTCATGGCGACGCGGACCCTGCCGTCCGAGCGCGACCGCAAGATGACGATCCTGCTGACACCGTTCATGAGCTGCTCGGCGAAACTGCCGATCTACGCGTTCTTCTCGGCGGCGTTCTTCGGCAGGTATGCGTGGCTCGTCATGGTCGGCCTGTACGTCTTCGACATCCTGGTCGGCATTCTGATGGCCTTTTTGTATCGAAAAACCCTGTTTAAAGGCGAGCCGGTGCCGTTCGTGATGGAATTGCCCAACTACCGGATGCCGGGCCTGAAAAACGTCATTAAACTGTTGTGGGACAAGGCGAAGGACTTCCTGCAGCGGGCATTCACGATCATCTTCATCGCGACGATCGTGATCTGGTTCCTGCAGCATTTCGACTTCCGGCTGAACATGGTCGAAGACCAGGCGCAGTCGATGCTCGCGGTGCTGGCGGGCGGCATCGCCCCGGTGTTCCGGCCGGTCGGCTTCGGCGACTGGCGGATCTCGACGGCGCTGATCACGGGTTTCCTCGCGAAGGAGTCCGTCGTGTCGACGCTCCAGGTGCTCTTCAGCTCGGAGGCCGCGCTGCAGACCGTCCTGACGACGGCGACGGCGCTGTCGCTCCTGGTGTTCAGCTCGCTCTACACGCCCTGCGTCGCCGCGGTCACGTCGGTGAAGCGGGAACTCGGCACCAGGTGGGCGCTCTACACGGTCTTCGGACAGTGCGCGATCGCCTGGGTCATGTCCTTCATCGTCTTCAACGCCCTGCGGCTGTTCGGTCTGTAACGGCCGCGTCCATATAAGATACGCTCGGACCGGCTTCGCGCCGTCCGTCCGATCCCCGCGGTCTTTCCGCGGTCAATGAGGAGGTACAGTCATGCGTTGTTTCGGAATGCTGCTTCCCGTATACGAACTGCCGGGCCGGCACGGCATCGGCGACTTCGGCCCGTCCGCCTACCGTTTCGCGGACATGCTGGAGCAGGCGGGCGCGAGGATCTGGCAGATCCTGCCGCTGAATCCCGTCGGCTACGGAAACTCGCCTTACCAGCCGCTGTCGTCGGCCGCCGGCGAGACCCTGTACATCAGCCTGGAGCTTTTGTACCGGCAGGGACTCTTAAAGCACCGCCCCGAAGATTTCAACAAGGACGCGGACCGCGTCGATTACACGGCCGTCCGCGCGTTCAAGACCCCGTATTTCCATGAAGCGGCCCTGAACTTCAAAAAGACAGACGCCTACCGCACCGCGTTCCGCCGTTTCGCGAAAGCCCCCTGGGTCCGCAGCTACGCGGTCTTCGCGGTGCTGCATGAAAAGAACGGCGGCCGTCCGTGGATGGAGTGGCCGGCGAGGGAACGCGACTGGCCCGCGAACAAGGACGCGGACCTGTCGGCGCTGGAGGAGAAGATCGAAGAGGAGATGATCCTGCAGTTTCTGTTCGCGGGACAGTGGAAGGCGCTGAAGGATTACGCGAACGCGCACGGGATCCGGATCATGGGCGACATGCCGTTCTACGTCGGCCAGGATTCCGCGGACGTCTGGGAGCACCGGGACAAATTCCTGCTCGATCCGGACGGCTTCGCCCTGCAGGTCGCCGGCGTCCCGCCCGATTATTTCTCGGAGGACGGGCAGCTCTGGGGCAATCCGATCTTCGACTGGAAGGCGCTGGAGGAGGACGGTTTCGAACTCTACGTGGACCGGATCAAGGCCTGCGCGAAGCTGTACGACATCCTGCGCATCGACCATTTCCGGGCGTTCGACACCTACTGGTCGATCCCGGCCGAGGCGCCGACCGCCGCGACGGGGGAATGGATCCTCGGACCGGCGCACCGCTTCTTCGACGTCCTGCTGCCGCAGGTGAAGAAGCTGAAGATCGTCGCGGAGGACCTCGGCGACATGCGGCCGGAGGTATACGAACTGCGCGATTACTACGATTTCCCGGGCATGGCCGTCATGGAATTCCTGCTCGCGGACCCGGAGCTTCCGAAAAAGGCGAAGAAGAACATGATCGCCTACACCGGCACGCACGACAACGACACTGTGATCCACTGGTGGCAGGAACTGACGGACGAGGAGCGCGCCGAGAACCGCGAAGCGCTGGAGAAGGCCGGCTACAGGCCGACCGCGCGGACGGTCGCGCGCGATTTGTGTAGATTCGTCCTGAACTTAAAGACCGACACGGCGATCCTGCCCGTGCAGGACATCCTGAGTCTGCCGGGCGAGGCCCGCATCAATGAACC
>JAGDBR010000046.1 GCA_017958935.1 Lachnospiraceae bacterium
CGCCTCGACCACGTGCTGAACTCCGACTTCGGCCGCGTGACCTACACCGAGGCCGTGAAGCTGCTCGAAGCGAACAACGACAAATTCGATTACAAGGTCAGCTGGGGCTGCGATCTGCAGACCGAGCACGAGCGGTATCTGACCGAAGAGATCTTCAAGCGCCCGGTCTTCGTGACGGATTATCCGAAGGAGATCAAGGCGTTCTACATGAAGCTGAACCCGGACGGAAAGACCGTCGCGGCGATGGACTGCCTCGTCCCGGGCATCGGCGAGATCATCGGCGGCTCGCAGCGTGAAGAGGATTACGCGCTGCTGAAGGCGCGCATCGAGGAACTCGGCATGCGCGAAGAGGACTATGATTTCTACCTGGATCTGCGCCGTTTCGGCACGGTGCGCCACGCGGGCTTCGGCCTCGGCTTCGAACGGTGCGTCATGTACCTGACGGGCATGGGCAACATCCGCGACGTGCTTCCGTTCCCGCGGACCGTGAACAACTGCGAACTGTGATCCATTACGTCATTTGAAGGAGTTAGGACCATGAAACTGATCCATGCGGCGAACATTTTCGCCGGCTGCGGCCCCGAAGGGACCGAAGGACGGTTTTCCGAATACGGCGCGGCGCGTGAAGAAGGCCTGAAGAAGCTGGTCATGCGCTGCGAGGAAGAGCAGACGGACCTGCTGCTCGTTTCCGGCAATCTGTTCGACGGCCTTCCGAGCCATGCGGACCTGGAAGCGCTCGACCGCCTGTTCGGCGGGCTGACGAAGACGCGCGTCTTCATCGTGCCGGGCATCCGGGACGGCGCCCGTCAGGGCGGCACATATGCCGGCTACACCTGGGAGAGCCGCACGATGCTGTTCCCGGGCGACAGCCTGCAGCGGGTCTACGTGCCCGAGGCGAACGCCGAGATCACGTGCTGCGGCTACAATGAAAAGACCTGGGCGAAGGTCCGTCCCGAACGGATCACGCCCGGAAAGAAGGGCCGCTTCCAGATCCTGCTGCTGCCGTTTTTAGGCCGGGACGATTCGGAAGAGGCGCTCCGGGAATACCTGGAGGCGCACGGACAGGCCATCGGCTTCGATTACGCCGCGATCGGCCAGCAGCTGACGCGCTCCGGCGAGGACGGCATCCCCGTCTATTCGGTGCGCGGCCTCGTGCCGGACTCGTTCGACGAGGATCCGAAGACCGGCGTCTTCGAATGCGAATTCAATAACGACAAGCGTTCCGGGAACCGGGTCGTGGCGAAGCTTACGCCGGTCGCCGAGAGCGCCTGGACGGTGCTGCGGGTCCGGCTGGATCCGTCGCGTACGATCGACGCCGTCGAGCAGGAGATCCGCAGCGCGATCGACGCGCAGGGGAAGGACAAGGTCTACCGGCTCGTGCTGAGCGGCCGGCCGTCCGTGTCGGTCTGGTATCTGAAGGACAGCCTGAAGGAATGCGGGAACATTGCCGAGTTTTCGGATGAGACCGAGGACGTGACGGACACGGTCCTGAAGAACGAGGCGGTGCGCCGCTTCGCGGAAGAGATCGGCAGGCTTCCGGACGGCAAGGCGAAGACCGCCGCGCTGCGGTGCGGCATCCTGGCTTTGCTGAAACAGGAGGGACAGGCACAATGATCATTCGGAAATGCAGCATTGACCGCTTCGGAACGCTTTCCGGGCGGACCTATGCTTTTGAAGACGGCCTGAACGTCGTGCGCGGGCTGCCCGAAGAGGAGGCGGAGACGCTGCAGGCGTTCATCCGCGTGATGCTCTACGGGCTGAGCGAGGCGGACCGGACGGCCTATACCCCCGAAGAAGGGGAGGGCGCGTTCGGCGGGAGCCTCGAAGTGTCCTCCGGGGACACGCTGTTTTCCGTGCAGCGGAATTTCGACCGGGAAGCGGAAAGCTTCAAGGTGACGCGTCTTTCGGACGGCGCGGCGGCGGTCTATCCGGACCTGTGGGTCGCGGAAGCGCTCGGCCGGCTGCCGGAAGAGAAATTCGTGAACGGCGCCTGGATCCGCAGGGCGGATTTCGACCGGGAGCGCGGCGTGATCTTCGGGAGCCCCGAAGAGCTGAAGGCGCGTGAAAAGGAGCAGGCGATCCGCGACGAATACGCGGCGGTCAAGGCGAAAATGACCGCTGAAATGGAAGAACTGAACGGCCGGATCGACTGGGAGGCGCGGGAGGTCTACGACCGCTCCGTCACGGAGATCAAGGCGCTGAAGGAGCGCCAGCTGCAGATCCGCAAGGACTGCCCGGAGCTGGAGAAGGAAGTGGACGCGCTGAAGCGCTTCGACGACCTGAAGCCGGTCATGGAGGCAAAGGAAGCGGAAGAGCAGGCGCTGCAGGAGAACGTTGCCAGAGCGCAGACGGAAATGGACGCGTTCACGGAGAAGACGCAGCGGAAGGCGCAGACGGGCGGCAGGCTCGGGACCTTCCTGATGACGCTCGGCATGCTGCTGGGCATCGCGGTCTGGTTCTACGCGGTCTCCGTCCTGAACCAGAACGTCAGCGGCCCGCGGGCGCTCTACGTGAACATCGGCGCCGTTGCGGCGATCGCGCTGTTCGCGGGCGGCCTGATCTCGGCGATCGTCTCCGGCGTGAAGGTCAAGAAGGCCGCGCACATCGGAGAAGAGGACACGCCGTACAAACAGGCGCTGGACGAAGCGCAGGAAACGTTCGCGGCCCGGAAAGCCGAGGCGGACGCGGCGCTTGACAGCGCGAAGAACGATCCGGAACGGCTGCAGCGCATCGCGGATGACGAGGCGGCCCTGCAGGCGCTGAAGGAAGAGATCCGGGTGGGCACGGCCCGCTATTCGGAACTCTATCAGGAGATCGACGGCCTGCGCGGCAAGATCCGCGCGCAGCTGCCGCTGGAGAACGAATACCGCGCGCTCGAGGGCGCATCCGGCGCGCTCGGCCGGCTCATTGACGAGGCGGACGAGAAGAAGCGCTCCGAGGTCACGCTCTCGCTGGACGCGCTGACGGAGGTCGCGCTGACCGCGCGGCTGTCCTATCTGTCGGACGTGGATCCGCAGAAGAAGGTCCCGGTCGTCGCGGGCAACATCCTCTCGACGATGAGTGAAAAGCGGCGTGACAGCGTGCTGCACGACGTGCTGGCCCATGAGGGCCGCCAGGTGATCCTGCTTACGGAGTGAGCGGGCGGGGCCAAAGGCCCGTGCTGACGCGGCATGCGCCGCGCATAGAAGGAGTTTTATCATGATCAGTGCCAATAATGTGACGCTCAGGATCGGAAAGAAGGCGTTGTTCGAGGACGTGAACATCAAGTTCACGGAGGGCAACTGCTACGGCATCATCGGCGCGAACGGCGCCGGCAAGTCCACTTTCCTGCGCATCCTTTCCGGACAGCTCGAGCCGACGAACGGCTCTGTGAGCATGACGCCCGGACAGCGTCTGTCTGTTTTGGAGCAGGATCAGAACAAATACGACAAAGAGGTCGTCATGGACGCCGTCATGCAGGGCAATGCCCGTCTTTTCGAGATCATGCGGCTGAAGGACGAGCTCTATTCGAAGGTGGATTTCACCGATGCGGACGGCGAGCGCGCGGCGGTCCTGGAGGCGGAGTTCGCCGAGATGAACGGCTGGGAAGCGGAGTCCGACGCGGCGTCGCTTCTGAACGGCCTGGGCATCGACGAGCCGAAGCATTACGAAATCGTCGGCAACCTGAACGGTTCCGAGAAGGTGAAGGTGCTGCTTGCGCGCGCCCTGTTCGGCAATCCGGACATTCTGCTCCTGGACGAGCCGACGAACCACCTGGACCTCGCCGCGATCAGCTGGCTCGAGGAGTGGCTCATCAATTTCGAGAACACGGTCATCGTCGTGTCGCACGACCGCTACTTCCTGAACAAGGTCTGCACGGCGATCGCCGACGTCGACTACAGCAAGATCCAGCTCTATTCCGGCAACTACGATTTCTGGTACGAATCCTCGCAGCTGATGATCCGCCAGATGAAGGAAGCGAACCGCAAGAAGGAAGAGAAGATCAAGGAACTGCAGGAATTCATTTCCCGGTTCTCGGCGAACGCCTCGAAATCGAAGCAGGCGACGTCCAGAAAACGCGCGCTGGAGAAGATCCAGCTCGACGACATCAAGCCCTCCTCGCGGAAATACCCCTATATCGATTTCCGTCCGGAGCGCGAGATCGGCAATGACGTCCTCGAGGTGAAGAACCTGTCGAAGACCGTGAACGGCGTGAAAGTCATCGACAACATCAGCTTCACGCTGAACCGGAACGACAAGGTCGCTTTCGTCGGCGCGGACGAGCTCGCGAAGACGACGCTCTTCAGGATCCTGATGGGCGAGATGGAGCCGGACGAGGGCACCTACAAGTGGGGCATCACGACGTCCCGCGCCTACTTCCCGAAGGACAACGGCTACGAATTCGACAATGACCTGCGGATCTACGACTGGCTGATGCAATTCTCGCCGGTCAAGGACATCACGTACGTCCGCGGCTTCCTGGGCCGCATGCTCTTCGCGGGCGAGGACGGCGAGAAATACGTGCGCGTCCTGTCCGGCGGCGAGAAGGTACGCTGCATCCTTTCGAAAATGATGATCTCGGGGGCGAACGTCCTGATCTTCGACGAACCGACGAACCACCTGGACATGGAATCGATCACGGCCCTGAACCAGGGCATGATCAAGTTCCCGGGCGTGATCCTGTTCGCCTGCCGCGACCACCAGCTGGTCGAGACGACCGCGAACCGCATCATCGAGTTCATCAACGGCTCGATCATCGACAAGATCACGACGTACGACGAGTATCTGGCTTCCGACGAGATGGCGATGAAGCGCCAGGTCTACACGCTCTCCGAGGCGGACGAAGCCGAGAAGGCACGGGAGACGCAAGAAGAGTGACTTCGCTGTTCCTCAAGCTGATCGCGGTCGTGACGATGGTCATCGACCACACGGCAGCCTGCCTGAATCTGTGCGGGAGGCTTCCCTACGGCGATCTGTACCGGGCCCTGCGCGCGATCGGACGCCTCGCGTTCCCGCTCTACGGCTTCATGATCGCGGTCGGGGCGCGCTACACGAAGAACAAGCTGAAATATGCCCTGCGGATGCTGGTCACGCTGATCCTGGCGGAGCTTCCGTTCGACATGGCGCTGTTCGGCTCATGGGAAGCGGGCGGCTTCTTCGCGTATTTCGCGAACGGCCACCAGAACGTCTACATGACGCTGCTCTCGGGCCTGCTGACGGTCTATGTCATGCAATGGGCCTTCTCGAAGACCGGTGTGAAAAGAGCCGGCGGCATCGTACTGTGGCTTACGTCCGTCGCGCTGGCCGCCTTCCTTTGCGAGCGGGTGCTCGAGACCGACTACGGATGGGCGGGCATCTTCATGATCGCGGTCTTCGGCGTGCTGGCCCTGCCGCTGAAAGATTTCCGGCTGATGATCGCGAACGAGCATGCCGTGAACATGCTGGTCTCGGCCGCGGCGATCTTCGTGCTCATCTTCCTGACGAACGATCTGGAATACTGGGCGCTCGTTGCCCTGCTTCCGATCGGCCTGTACAACGGGCGGAAGGGGTACTCGAACCGCGGGATCCAGTACGGCTTCTACGCGGTCTATCCGCTGCATTTGCTCGTGCTGACGCTGCTGTTCGTCCTGCCGCTGCTGAAGCTGAAAGCCGCGCTGCTTCCGCCGCTGTGACGCGGTGCCGGAAGCGGCACATCACTACACAACCGATCCCGGCATAAGACGCCGGAAACGACATACGATCCGGGACGCCCGGAGAAGGAAAGAACCATGGGAAAGATCATTTTAACAGGCGACCGGCCGACCGGCAAACTGCACATCGGCCATTACGTCGGCTCCTTAAAGCGCCGCGTCGAGCTCCAGAACACGGGGGAATTCGACCGCATCTTCATCATGATCGCGGACGCGCAGGCCCTGACCGACAACTTTGACGACCCGGAGAAGATCCGCAAGAGCATCCTGAACGTCGCGCTCGACTATCTTTCCATCGGGCTGGATCCGGCGAAGTCGAACATCTTCATCCAGAGCCACATCCCGGAGCTGACGGAGCTGACGTTCTATTACATGAACCTTGTCACGGTCGCGCGCCTGCAGCGCAATCCGACCGTCAAGACCGAGATCCAGATGCGCAATTTCGAGCAGTCGATCCCGGTCGGCTTCATGTGCTATCCGATCAGCCAGGCGGCCGACATCACGGCCTTCAAGGCGACGACGGTGCCGGTCGGCGAAGACCAGCTGCCGATGATCGAACAGACGCGCGAGATCGTCCGCACGTTCAACCGGATCTACGACGAAGTGCTCGTGGAGCCGGAAGCCCTGATCCCGGACAATGAGGTCTGCAAGCGCCTGCCCTGCACGGACGGCAGCGCGAAGATGAGCAAGTCGCTCGGCAACTGCATCTACCTGTCCGACGATCCGGCGACCGTGAAGAAGAAGATCATGTCGATGTACACGGATCCGCTGCACCTGCAGGTGTCCGACCCCGGCCACCTGGAAGGCAACGCGGTCTTCACCTATCTCGACGCGTTCTGCAATGACGCGCATTTTGAGCGGTACCTGCCGGAATACGCGAATCTGCAGGAACTGAAGGAGCATTATACGCGGGGCGGCCTGGGCGACGTGAAGGTCAAGCGCTTCCTGAACGCGATCATGGAAGAGATGCTGCAGCCGTTCCGTGAGAAGCGCGCGGAATACGAGAAGGACCTCGGCGGCGTTCTGGACATCCTGAAGAAGGGAACGGAGATCGCGGAGGAGACTGCGGCGAAGACGCTCGATGACGTCAAGCGCGCGATGAAGATCGATTATTTCACCGACGACCGGCTGATCGAAAGCTATCTGAAGAAGGACGAGGAATGAGAAGAAAAGCCGTAGCGCTGCTGCTGGCGGTATTGTTCGCGCTGGCATCGGCGTCCTGCAAATCGACCCTGGGCCCCGCGCTGGAACGGGAGGAAGGCCGGAAGAACATCCGGGAGCTTCCGTATGAAGAGCTGGCGGACGAGGCATCCGGCTTCCGCTATCCGGGACTGCCCTGGGGGATCACGCTGGATGAAGTCCAGGAGCGCACCTATGACGCCGTCACGAAAGTCTCCGGCGTCGATACGAAGGGGAACATCGTCTATACGGCGCCGTACCTGAAAGCGCTTGCTGGCGGCCGTCAGAACGACGACACGCAGATCTCGACGGATCCGGACACGCGCCTGATCTCCCTCATGCTGGTCTTTTCCGCCCAGAACGCGGAGGACACGCTGGGGCAGAGCGCGGTGTTCGACCTGCTGCATGAAAAACTGACGGCGGCGTACGGCACGCCCGCCATCGACAAGCACACGGACGAAATGACCGGAGGACTGACCGCGGACATCGAGGACCATACCTGGGTGAAGACTTACGGCGAGGGCCTGGAAAGCCGGCTGGTGCTTTCGAAGGGCTTCGTTTCCTACTCTTCGGAACCCGATTACATTTCTCTGACGTTCCTGGGGGACGGCGCCCATGAGTGAGCAGAAAGCGAAGATGAAAGACCCCGTCATGGCAGCGGGCACAGCGCGTGTACAGCCGAAGACGCGGCGGAAGGTTTCCCCGGCGCACGTGAAGGCCGTTCTGGAGCGGCTGGACCGCGAATACGGGACCGACGACCGGTGCTATCTGTATTACGGGCGCGACTATGAGCTGCTGTTCGCGGTGATGCTGTCCGCACAGTGCACCGACGCGCGCGTGAACATGGTGACGCCGGCGCTGTTCGAAAAGTATGACACGCTTCAGAAATTCGCGGACGCCGAGCTTCCCGACCTCGAGCGGATGATCCATTCGACCGGGTTCTACCACGCGAAGGCCGTGAACATCATCGGTGCCGCGAAGCGTCTGCTGGACGTCTACGGCGGAAAAGTGCCGGATACGATGGAGGACCTGCTGACACTTCCGGGCGTCGGGCGGAAGACCGCGAACGTGATCCTCGGCAACATCTACCGCAAGCCGTCGGTCGTCGTGGACACGCACGTAAAGCGTATTTCGAAGAAGCTGGGCTTCACGGAGAACGACGACCCCGAAAAGGTGGAGTACGACCTGATGGCGATCCTGCCGGAAGACCATTGGATCCTCTACAATATGCACATCATTACGCTCGGCCGTACGGTCTGTACGGCGAGAAAGCCGGACTGCGCGCACTGCTTCCTGCAGGACGTGTGCCCGGCAGGCTCCCCTGATAAAGTTTCGGGGGCGGGAAAGGAATAACATGTTTCAGTTTAACGGTGAAAAAGGGAAAAAAGCGAAGATGATCATGGCGATCGTCGTCATCGTGATCGTTGCGGCCATGATACTGGGCGCCGTGATCGGCGGCCTGGCCGGAGCCCGCTGATGAACGTGGTCCTGCTCGAGCCGGAGATCCCCTCGAATACCGGCAACATCGGCCGCACCTGCTGTGCGACCGGCACGACCCTGCACCTGATCAAGCCGCTCGGTTTTTCTTTAAGCGAGAAGGCGCTGAAGCGCGCCGGCATGGACTACTGGGATAAGCTGGACGTCCGCGTCTACGTGGATTTCGAGGACTTTCTTGAGAAGAATCCGGGCGCGAAGCTCTACATGGCGACGACGAAGGCACACCGGACCTACGACGAAGTGTCTTACGGGCCGGAGGCTTATATCATGTTCGGCGCCGAATCCAAGGGCATTCCGGAAGAGATCCTCGTGGCACACGAGGATGCCTGCATCCGGATCCCGATGAATGAAGAGATCCGCTCCCTGAATCTGGCGAATTCCGTCGCGATCGTCCTGTACGAAGCGCTCCGGCAGCAGCATTTCGATGGTCTGCAGCCGCACGGACAGCTGCACCGGCTGAAATGGAAAGAATAGGAAAAGAGGGAACAAAACAGGAGCCCGCGCGATGCGCGGGCTCCTGTCTGCTTTCCGGGCGCGGACTCTTACAGCTCTTTCTGCCGTTCCCTGTGCCGCTCCAGGATCCGGTTGATCCGGTCGGTCGGCAGCAGCAGGTCGGAGATCGAATTGTCGTGGTTCAGGCTGTCGATCAGCAGCGCAATGTACTTCGACAGATCGACGCTGTAGTAATACTCGCGCTCCAGAAGCTCCGGCTTCTGATAGGTC
>JAGDBR010000047.1 GCA_017958935.1 Lachnospiraceae bacterium
AAGCGTGCGCTGACGGCCGTCTCCGCGGTGCTCGTGCTGCTTTGCGGCATGTCGCGCTTCATCCTCGGCGTCCATTATCCGACCGACGTCATCGCCGGCTTCGCGGAAGCCGTGATCGTGATCCTGCTGATGCGGCTCATGGAAAGGAAGATCCCGAACAAGTGGGTGCGGTATCTCGTGATCGCGCTCCTGGCGCTGCCGGGCTGGTTCTTCTGCAGATCGAACGACTTTTACGTCGGCTTCGGCATGCTGCTCGGCATGATCCCGGCGGATTACCTGGAAGAGCGGTTCGTGAACTTCCGGGAGACCCGGAAGCCGCTCCGCGCGATCGTGCGCGTCGTGATCGCGCTCGGCCTGTTCGTCGGCCTGAACGCGCTGCTGAAGCTGCCTTTCCCGAAGGAAGTGCTGGAAGCGGCCGATCTGCGCCAGTACGTGATCCGGACGGTCCGCTACGCGCTGATCGTTTTCCTGATCCTGGGCGTCTATCCGCTTTCGTTCCGGTTCTGGGACCGGAAAGAAAGCCTTGCGGAAAAAGCCTAACGCGTGTAGAATAGTATCAGAATGTATTAAGGGGGATTCCCCGCCGGATATTAATCAAGGAGGACACACAATGGATTTCACAAAGAAGTTTTCTTTGGAAGGTAAGATCGCCCTGGTCACCGGCGCTTCTTACGGCATCGGTTTCGGCATTGCGTCCGCGTTCGCGGCGGCCGGCGCCACGATCGTTTTCAACGACATCAAGCAGGAGTTCGTGGACAGGGGCCTGGCGGCCTATAAAGAAGCGGGCATCCCGGCGCACGGTTATGTCTGCGACGTCACGAACGAAGAGCAGGTCCAGGCCATGGTCGCGAAGATCACCGAAGAAGTCGGCCCGATCGACATCCTGGTGAACAACCCCGGCATCAGCAAGCGCATCCCGATGATCGAGATGGAAGCGAAGGATTTCCGCGCGGTCATCGACGTCGACCTGAACGCGCCGTTCATCGTTTCGAAGGCAGTGCTTCCGTCCATGATCGAGCGCCGTCACGGCAAGATCATCAACATCTGCTCGATGATGTCCGAACTCGGCCGCGAGACCGTTTCCGCGTACGCGGCAGCCAAGGGCGGCCTGAAGATGCTGACGAGGAACATCGCGTCCGAATACGGCAAGTACAACATCCAGTGCAACGGCATCGGACCGGGCTACATCGCGACCCCGCAGACCGCACCGCTCAGAGAGCGCCAGGCAGACGGCTCCCGTCATCCGTTCGACGCGTTCATCGTCGCGAAGACGCCGGCCGAGCGCTGGGGCGATCCGGAAGACCTTCAGGGCCCGGCGGTGTTCCTGGCTTCCGAAGCTTCTGATTTCGTGAACGGCCACATCCTGTATGTGGACGGCGGCATCCTGGCATACATCGGCAAGCAGCCGTAACAGTTTCAGCAGAAAAAAAGGAGAAAAAACATGAGAATTGCACTGATCAATGAGAACTCCCAGGCCGGGAAGAACGAGATGATCTACAACACCCTGAAGTCCGTCGTCGAGCCGCTCGGCCATGAGGTCGTGAACTACGGCATGTATGCTGCGGATCAGGACAACCAGATCACGTACGTCGTCGTCGGCGTCCTGACAGCGACCCTGCTGAATTCGGGCGCGGCCGATTTCGTCGTGACGGGCTGCGGCACGGGCGAAGGCGCGATGCTTGCATGCAACTCTTTCCCGGGCGTGCTCTGCGGCCACGTCGTGACCCCGCTGGACGGCTTCCTGTTCCGCCAGGTCAATGACGGCAACGCGATCGCGATCCCGTTCGCGGAAGGCTTCGGCTGGGGCGGCGAGATCAACCTGCAGTACATCTTCGAGAAGACCTTCAACTGCGAAGGCGGCCAGGGCTATCCGCCCGAGCGCGTCGTGCCCGAGCAGCGCAACAAGAAGATCCTGGACAAGGTAAAGACGGTCACGCACAACGACCTGTGCGAGATCCTGCCGCAGCTGGATCCGGAGCTGACGAAGGCTGCTTTCGGCGGCCCGAACTTCAAGGAGTACTTCTACCGCGACTGCAAGTGCGAGAAGATTGCGGCGGCGGTCGAAGCGATCGTCGGCAAGTAAGACGCAGTCTGAACAGAACAGAGGAGGACGGTGGACGCCGTCCTCCCTTTTTGTGCGCCAAATAGCCCTTGCAAATCGTCTTGCGTTATTCTATAATCATTGAAGTTGTGCGGAAGGGACGGATCATCGTCCCTGAAAAAAGGAGTTGAAATGACTGATCAACGGAACGTGCCGGAGGAAGCGGCCCCGAAGGAAGCGAAGAAAAAGGAACTGATCCGCATCGTGAAATTCACGCTGTTCTCGATCTCGGCGGGCCTGATCCAGATCCTGGTCTTCACGCTGCTGAACGAGCTGCTGCACCTGGACTACTGGCTGAGCTACCTGATCGCCCTCGTGTGTTCGGTGCTCTGGAGCTTCACGTTCAACCGGAAGTTCACGTTCAAGTCGGCGACGAACGTTCCGGTCGCGATGCTGAAGGTCTTCGCATACTACTGCGTTTTCACGCCGCTGTCGACGCTGCTGGAGCATTACCTGGCCGGGCAGCTCGGCTGGAACGAGTACCTGGTCACGGGCATCAACATGGTCATCAATTTTGTCACCGAATTCCTGTATCAGCGGTTCTTCGTGTTCAAGGATTCGATCGACACGAACGCCGAAGCGCAGAAAGAAAAACAGACGGAGGAATAACAATGGGGAAGAAATGGGGAGACCGCAAGGACGGTACGCGGATCAAAAAGGTGGACTCGATGCACGTCATCATGCCGCTGATCTTTCCGAACAGATGCGATAACGAGGCTTATATCGGCGAGGTCATCGACCTGACGAACATCAACGCGTTCCTCGAGAAGAAGAACGCCGATCATCCGGAATACCCGTACAAGCTGTTCCAGGTCATGGTCACGGCCATGCTGAAGGTCCTGTACCAGCGGCCCGAGATGAACCGCTTCATCACGAACAACACGCTGTATCAGCGGAACCACGTTTCCGCGGCGTTTACCGTGAAGAAGATCTTCAAGGACGGCGGCGACGAGGCGCTCGCGCGCATCAACGCCACGCCGGATTACGATCTGGACGCCGTTCATGACGATATCTTCCGCCAGGTCTCCTACGTCCGGAAGGGCGACAACAAGGACCAGTCGAGCGAGAGCATGGACGCGCTGCAGAAGCTGCCTTCGCCGATCCTGAAGCTGGTCGGCGCCGGCGCGCGCTTCCTGGACCGCCACGGCTGGATGCCGGCGTCCGTCGTCGCGACGGATCCGTACCAGAGTTCGGTCGTACTGTCGAACATCGGCTCGCTCCACCTGCATTCGGGCTACCATCATCTGACGAACTGGGGAACGACTTCGGTCTTCGTGCTGGTCGGCGAGATCAAGGACCGCCCGCTGATCAATCCGGACGGCTCGATCGTGTTCAGGAGCACGGTCGAACTGGGCCTGACGATCGACGAGCGGATCGCGGACGGCTATTACTACGCGAAGACGATCCGGTTGCTGAAGAAGCTTCTGGAGAATCCCGAGCTGCTGGAGAGGCCGCTGTCCGAAGAAGTGCCGATCGAGTGAACGTTGCGGAAGACATAAAAAGAGAACCGCAGGAGCGGTTCTCTTTTTTGTGTGCGCCGGAATGCTCAGTCCTCGAATTCGAAATCGGAGAACGAGATGCGGTCGTTGCCGTTCGTGCCCAGGAAGCTCAAATGCGGCTTGCGGTCTTCCTCGGGCGGCAGCTGCATGAAGTCGCCGAAATGAAGCGTCAGCGCCTTTTCGGCTTCCGGCGGGACCGGATAGAAGCCGTCCTCGAAACGGGCCGTCCTGCCGGGACCGTACCATTCGACGGGGAAGCGGTAATTGAAGGAGGACATGATGTCGTTCGTGATCGAGATCGTCCCGACGGATGGATCCCGGTCGTACTTTTTGCAGACCTTCCGGATGTGCGCGCGGAGCTTCTGCGCGGGGAACAGTTTCCCAATGTGGAAGCAGACGAAGGCCGCGGCCTTCAGGATGCCCGGATAGTCCGAATAATCGATCGAATAACGGTGCGCGTTGCAGAGCGCGTACAGGAACTCGAGCCGGTAAACGTGCAGCTTCCCGCGCAGTCCTTCGGGCACCTTGTCGAACAGGAAGAAGTCAAGCGTGATGCGCGGCAGCTTCCCGTCGTAGAATGCATCAAGTTCCGGGTCGATCCGGATCTTCGCCTTTTTGTAGTAAAGATAGGGGACCATGTCCCGGTAGCGGCTGCCGAAATCGTCCGGCAGCACGAGCTCATACAGCGCAGGATCCATCTCTTCCTTCAGGATCGGGGCGAGGCGCTCGAAATCTTCGCGCATCATCGAGACGTCGATGTCGTTGTCCCAGGGGATGAAACCTTCGTGACGGATCGCGCCGAGCAGCGTGCCGGCCGCCAGATAGTAGGGGATGCCGTGCCGGCTGCAGACGGCGTCGAAATCCTTCAGGAACTGCAGATTGATCTCATGAACTTTTTTCAGGCTTTCAGACTCAGTCATGGGGAACCATCCTTTATACGAAGCACATCATTACGGTGAATGCGTACAGATTGAACAGCAGCAGGAACATCGGCGCGAGCTGCCATTTGTCCGTCTTTTCAAGCACCCGCTGATGGAAGACCGGCTTTTCGGGCGCGATGAGCGGGAGCAGGGCAAGCAGCGGGAAGAAATAGCGCCCCTGCACGCCGTCCACGGGACCGTCCGCCCCGACCGGGTTGTACGTGCAGTACAGCGAAAAATAGATCAGGAACGTCCCGAAGACCAGGATGCCGGCGATCAGCGCTTTTTCCGCCTTGCGAAGCTCAGCTTTTCCGGGCAGGATGAACAGCAGGAAGAAGAGCAGCAGGAAGCCGGAAGCGTAGAGCAGCTGGGTCGAGATCACATAGCCGTTCTCGTTGCCGAGGATCAGCATCTTCAGCCAGGGCTGTTCGAGAATGAACGACGAGAGCGACTGCACGGCAAAACGCGGCAGATGGCCGAGCACGTACAGGATCTGCTGCTTCGCGTTCGTCCCTTCGACCCGGATCTCGCCGAACTGTTCGCTGATCACGAAGAAATACGCGGCGGTAAAGACGACGGCGAACAGCGCGAGCAGGACCGTCCAGAGCGCCTTCCGTCCTTTCGGGAAGTGCTCCTTCGGCACGAGCAGCAGCAAAAAGCCCAGGATGATGAAGGGGTAGCGCATCGGGATGACGAGCAGATAGAGCGCCGAGAACAGGATCAGGTACGGCAGGCTCTTTTCTTCGCGGAGCCGAAGCGTCAGGGCGATCAGGATCATGACCAGCGCGAAGCTCACGCCGTCCTGCGTGATCATAGCCGCGTTGAAGATCACGCCGGGAATCGCGCAGACGAACGCGACGGCGATCCGCGCTTCCTTCCGGCTGTCCGGGATCAGCTTCAGCGCTGCGATGACGAGCGCCGAAAAACCGAGCAGGTTGAACAGGCGGCCCAGAAAGACCACCGTGCCGGCCGAAGCCTTCAGCAGGATCCCGAGCCCGCAGCCAAGGCAGCAGAAGAGATAGCCGTAGGGCGGATAGGTGCACTGCAGGAAGCCGTTCGTGAGTCCGTCGACCACCGTTCGGGAATCCGACCAGGGCTGTGCGAACAGCGCGTCGTACCACAGGACGTGCATGTGGTCCCGTGTCAGGATATAGGAATCCGATATCGCAAAGGTATAACTGTCAAAATCGAAGAGCTTCCCCTCCAGGGTCGCGAGCGTCTTGAAAAAGTGCGCATTCTCGTCAAACCCGTTCTGGACGGGGGAAAGCAGGATATAGCCGAGACCGAACAGGAAAATGCAGCCGACCGCAAGGGCCGGAAGGGAGAACCGTTTGAATTCCTGCAGGAAGATGAGCAGCAGGCCGAGCAGGAAGAGCCCGGTGATGAAAAGCTTCGGCAGCGGGCTTCCGGATACGACCTGCGTATCCAGCGGGTAGAACGCGAACAGGCCGTTCTTCGCGTCCCAGATCATGATGACGTAGGAAAAAACGGCCAGAACGGCCCAGACCGCCGAAAAAACGACGGCGGAAAGATGGGCGGAAAGTGCGCTGCGGATTCGCTGCATCAAAACGGAAGACCTCCTGTGCGATCGTCCTCCTCATTATAGAATACCGGACCGCAAATTTCCATCGGTTTTTCAAAAATCGCCTTCTTTTGCGGAAACCGGGGCCGGCCGGAGCGGAAAGATTTTTACTTTTGGAAACCGCGCCGTCTTGCTTTTTTCCGGCGAATGTGGTAATAAGTATTCTCAGTTGCATATATTAAGAAGAAATGTCGCGTTTTTCCCCGGGAGGATCATCGGCATGACAGAAGGACAGTTCTCGCGCACGGCGCTTCTGCTCGGCGCGGAGGCGGTCGAAAAACTGCATCACTGCCACGTGGCGGTCTTCGGCGCAGGCGGCGTCGGCGGCGGCTGCATCGAGGCGCTCGCACGCGCCGGCGTGGGCGAGATCACCGTGATCGATCCCGACACCGTGCAGGAGAGCAATCTGAACCGGCAGCTTCTGGCAACGTACGACACGCTCGGCATGAACAAGGCGGAGGCGGCGATGCACAGGATCGCTTCGATCTATGCGGACTGTACCGTGCATGCGCTCCCGGTCTTTTTCCTGCCGAACGACGAAGCGTCGGAGAAGATCGATTTCACGCGGTTCGACTATGTGGCCGACTGCATCGACACGGTCAGCGGGAAGATCGCGCTGATCGAAAAGGCGAAGCAGGCGGGCGTGCCCGTGATCTCGGCCATGGGCGCCGGGAACAAACTGGACCCGTCTCGCTTCGAAGTCGCCGACGTTTCGAAGACCTCGGTCTGCCCGCTGGCGAAGATCATGCGGAAGGAACTGAAGGACCGCGGCATTACGGGCGTAAAGGCCGTGTACTCGAAGGAAGAAGTGCAGCGCAGAGAGAAAGAAGCGGACGCGGATTCGAAAGCCCGGCCGACGGTCGGCTCGGCGCCGTTCGTCCCGCCGGTCGCGGGCTTCATCATGGCGGGCGAGATCATTAAGGATCTGGTCCATGAATAAGACACAGAAAAGCTGCCTGTACGCGCTGCTCGGCGCGATCATCTGGGGCTTCGCCTTCGTCATGCAGAAACAGAACACCGTCGGCACCGTGACGTTCTTTATGCTGCGGCACCTGATCGCGTTCCTGATGCTGATCCCGGTCGTGCTGCTGTTCACGAAGGATCCGAAGCATCTTCTGACGGCCGCGGAAGGCGAGGGCAGCACGAAGGACCTCTGGCTCGGCGGACTGGTCTGCGGCCTGTTCATGACCGCGGCGGGCCTGTGCCAGCAATGGGGCCTCGACTTGGGCTCCACGGCCGGAAAGGGCAGCTTCATCACCTCGTTCTACATGGTGCTCGTGCCGGTCGGCGCGGTGCTTCTTCTGCATCAGCGCGTCAGGCTCTCGCTGTGGGGGTGCCTCCTGCTCGCGCTGTTCGGCCTCTACCTGCTGTGCCTGAAGCCGGGCGAGCGCTTTGAGAAGCCCGACCTTTTCCTGCTCTCCTGCGCGATCCTCTATACGGGGCATATCCTGGCGGTCGACCATTTCTCGCACCGCGTGAACCCGGTGAAGCTCGCCTGCCTGCAGATGCTCTTCGGCGCCCTGCTGACGGTCGTCCCGGCGTTCGCGTTCGAAACGCTGACGATGGAAGGACTTCAGTCCAGCCTGATCCCGATGCTGTATCTCGGCATCTTTTCGTCGGGCATCGGCTTTTCGCTCCAGGTGCTCGCTCAGAGCGGGGCGGACAACGCGCCGCTCGTCACGCTGTTCATGTCCATGGAATCGGTCTTCGGCGTCCTGTTCGGCGCCCTGGTCTTAAAGGAGCGGCTGTCGCTTCGGGAGATCGCAGGCTGCGTGCTGATGTTCGCGGCGATCGCGCTCTCGCAGGCAGTCCCCGGAATAAGGAGAAAACGCAATGCCGGGCTGTGAGACCTGCGTATATTTCGAATATGATGAATTTGACGACGGATATTACTGCTCCGTCGATATGGATGAGGATGATTTCGCGCGGCTTTTGGCTTCGCGTTTTCAGGAGTGCCCGTACTACCGCGACGGGGACGAATATGCCGTCGTGCGGCATCAGATGTAAGGAGGCGGAACATGCGGATCGGGACCGGATATGACGTTCACCGGCTCGTCGAAGGAAGAAAACTGATCCTCGGCGGGGTGGAGATCCCGTATGAAAAGGGACTGCTCGGGCACTCGGATGCGGACGTGCTGCTGCACGCCGTTATGGACGCGGTGCTCGGCGCCGCCGCGCTCGGCGACATCGGAAAGCACTTCCCGGACAAAGACCCGCAGTACGAGGGCATCTCGAGCCTGGAGCTTGCCGGGCGCGTCCGGGCGCTGCTGGATGAGGCGGGCTGGAAGATCGGGAACATCGACGCGACCGTGATCTGCCAGAAGCCGAAGCTTGCGCCGTACATCGGGAAGATGCAGAAGAACATTGCGGACGCCTTCTGTACAGAGCCTTCGCGCGTGAGCGTGAAGGCGACGACGGAGGAGGGCCTCGGATTCACGGGGCGGGGCGAAGGCATCGCCGTGCAGGCGGCCGCACTGATCGAGGAGAAGACATGAAACTGTACAACACATTATCGAGAAGAGTCGAAGAATTCATACCGAACGAGCCGGGAAAGGTCGCGATGTACACCTGCGGCCCGACCGTCTATCATTTTGCCCATATCGGGAACCTGCGCAGCTACATCTGCGAGGACGTGCTCGAAAAATCGCTCCGCTACGCGGGCTATGACGTCAAGCGTGTCATGAACATCACCGACGTCGGCCATCTGTCGTCCGACGCGGACACCGGCGAAGACAAGATGCTCACCGGCGCGAAGCGGGAGCACAAGACCGTCATGGAGGTCGCCGCGTTCTACACGCAGGCGTTCTTCAAGGACATGGAAGCCCTGAACATCAAGATGCCCGACGTCGTGGAGCCCGCGACGAACTGCATCCCCGAATTCATCCACATGATCGAAGTCCTGCTCGAAAAGGGCTATGCGTACAGGGCGGGCGACAACGTGTACTTCGACACGTCGAAGCTGCGCGAATACTACGTGTTCGGCACGCAGGAAGAAGAGAACCTGATGGTCGGCGTCCGCGACGACGTGACCGAAGACCCGAACAAGCGGAACAAGAACGATTTCGTGCTCTGGTTCACGAAGTCGAAGTTCGAGGACCAGGCGCTGAAGTGGGATTCCCCGTGGGGCGTCGGCTACCCGGGCTGGCACATCGAGTGCTCCTGCATCTCGATGAAGCATCTGGGCGAGCGCATCGACATCCACTGCGGCGGCGTGGACAACATTTTCCCGCACCACACGAACGAGATCGCGCAGTCCGAAGCGTTCCTGGGACACAAGTGGTGCAATTACTGGTTCCACGTCCATCACCTGAACGACCGCGAAGGCAAGATGAGCAAGTCGAAAGGCAACATCCTGACCGTCTCGGTCCTGCAGGAGAAGGGCTATGACCCGCTGGCCTACAGGTTCTTCTGCCTCCAGTCGCATTACCGGAAGCCGCTCGAATTCTCGTTCGACGCGCTGGACAACGCGGAAAGCGCCTTCGAGAAGCTGAAGCGCCGCACGGCGGCGATCGCTTCCCGTGCAGAAGGCGAGCCGGATGCGGAAGTCTTCGCTGCGATGAAGCAGCGTTTCCTGGACGCGCTCGGGAACGACATCAACACGTCCTCGGCACTGACGGTGCTGTACGACGTGCTGAAGGCCGGTACGGACGACGCGACGAAGGCCGCGCTGATCCGTTCCTTCGACGAAGTCCTGTCGCTGGATCTTATGAAGGAAGAAGAGAAGGCGGCGCCCGCGGCAGAAGACGCCGAGCTTGCGTCCTACGTCGAAGCGCAGATCGCGCTCCGCGCGGCGGCGAAGAAGGAAAAGAACTTCGCGGAGGCGGACCGGATCCGCAGCGAACTGCTGGAAAAGGGCATCGTCCTGAAGGACACGCGCGAAGGCACGCTCTGGGAGAAGCAGGGATGACGGATTTCAGCCAATACGGCGCGCTTGCGCTCGCCTACATCGGCGACACGGTCTACGAACTGTACAACCGGGAAAAGGCCGTCCGGAAGGCGGACAGGAACGTGCACAGGCTGCACGAGGAATGCGCGCACCGCGCGAACGCGGCCGCGCAGGCCCGGATCGCCGAATACCTGGAGCCGCTGCTGACCGAAGAGGAAAGCAGCATCTATCACCGCGGCCGGAACGCCGAAGTGAACACGAAGCCGAAGAACATGTCCGTGCAGGACTATCATAAGGCGACCGGACTGGAAGCCGTGATCGGCTGGCTGTATCTGGAGGGGCGGCACGAACGCATCGCGGAACTGATCGGAAAAGGCTGGGCTTTTTATGAATGAAACATGGATCGCGGGCAGGAACAGCGTTCTCGAAGCGATACGCTCCGGACGGCCTATTGAACGCGTTTACGTCCAGGACGGGCTGAAGGACGGTCCGGTGCAGACGATCGTCGGCGCGGCGAAGAAGGCTGGGCTGTACGTACGGTATGAAACGAAGGAACGGCTGACGCAGCTTGCGGGCACCGAGAACCACCAGGGCGTCGCGGCGTATGCCGCGTCCTATGAGTATTCCGCGGTGGAGGACATCCTGAAGGAGGCGCGCGAAAAGGGCGAGGACCCGTTCGTGATCCTGCTGGACGGGATCGAGGATCCGCACAACCTGGGCTCCGTCATCCGGACGGCGCATCAGGCGGGCGCGCACGGGGTCATCGTCCGGGAGAACCGGGCCGTGGGCCTGACGGCGACCGTCGCGAAGACCTCGGCCGGCGCGCTGAATTACACGAAGGTCGCGAAGGTGACGAACATCGTGAAGACGATGGAGGCCCTGAAGAAAGAGGGCCTGTGGTTCGTCTGCGCTGACATGGACGGCACCCGGATGTACGACCTGCCGCAGAAAGGGCCCGTCGGGCTCGTGATCGGCGCGGAAGGCAGCGGCGTGTCGCGGCTCGTGAAGGAGCACTGCGATTTCGTCGCGTCGGTCCCGATGACCGGAAAGATCGACTCGCTGAACGCGTCCGTCGCGGCGGCCGTGCTGATGTACGAGATCGTGCGGCAGCGCCTGTCGGACCGTTAATTGCGTCCGATCGGCGAAAATGGCTTGACAGACAGGGCGTTCCCCTGTATTTTATCTTTTTGAGACCCCGGGGCATGCGGACCGGGCAGCGGAAGAGGCAGACAGATTGAAAGAGACAGCGGAAGAAAAACTGAATGAAACGCAGCCTGCGGACCGGAGGGAACGGATCGACGCCGAGACGATGGAAGAGATCCGGCGGGAAGACGAAGTGACCACGAACAAGGTCCTGACGGTCCCGAACATCCTTTCCCTGGTCCGGCTGCTGATGATCCCGCTGATCGTCTGGGTCTACGTCGGGAAGAAAGACTATCTTCTCGCGCTGGTGCTGATCGTCGTCTCGTTCGCGACCGACGTCGTGGACGGCTGGATCGCACGGCGCTTCAACATGATCTCCCGGGTCGGGAAGCTTCTGGATCCCGCGGCGGACAAGTTCACGCAGGCGGCCGTGCTGGGCTGCCTGATGACGCGGTTCCCGCACATGGTCTATCCGTTCGTGTTCATCTTCATCAAGGATCTGACGATCCTGGGGATCGGGTATCTCATGTACCGGAAAACGAAGGTCATCGCGGGCGCGAAATGGTACGGAAAGCTGTCGACAGGCATCCTGTACGGGACGTTCGTCCTGCACCTGGCCTGGATCGGCATTCCGGCGACGGTCTCCGACATTCTGATCGTGATCTGCCTCGTATCGATGGCGGTCGCGTTCGTTCTGTATCTTATCAGGATCTTCCGCATCTGGCGCGAAGAGACAAAAGGAAAATGATCCATGGCTGAAAAGCTCATCATCGTGGAATCCCCCACGAAAGTACACACAATCAAGAAATTCCTGGGCAGCGGGTACGACGTCATTGCCTCTCAGGGCCACATCCGGGACTTGCCGAAGAGCAAGCTCGGCGTGGACGTCGATCATGACTTCGAGCCGCAGTACATCACGATCCGCGGCAAGGGCGAGGTCATTGCCGAGCTGAAGAAAGCAATCAAGAAGGCGGACAAGATCTATCTCGCGACCGACCCGGACCGTGAAGGCGAAGCGATCTCCTGGCATCTGACCCAGGGCTTCGACATGTCCGGGAAAGAGGTCCGCAGGATCACGTTCAACGAGATCACGAAGGACGCCGTAAAGGCCGCGCTGAAGAAGCCGCACGCGATCGACAGGAACCTCGTTGACGCGCAGCAGGCGCGTCGCGTGCTGGACCGCGTCGTCGGGTACGAGCTGTCACCGATCCTCTGGAAGAAGGTGAAGGGCAAACTTTCCGCGGGCCGCGTGCAGTCGGCCGTGCTGTCGATGGTGGCGGCACGCGAGAAAGAGATCAACGCATTCGTCCC
>JAGDBR010000048.1 GCA_017958935.1 Lachnospiraceae bacterium
TATTTTTCGATCAGTGCGATGACGGCGTCGGGATTCGCCGTGTTGAAGATCACGCCGAAATAGATCTGTCCGGTCTCGATGCCGTACAGCTTCCCGAACCGCGTGCCGATGATGTCAATGTAATACGGGACCGGACCGTAATCGGTCACGATGGTCTGTATCCGTCCGGCGTCCTGCAGCTTCTTGTAAAGGTCTTCCGGCAGGAAAGACTTCAGGTTCATGTAAGCGCTGTTGCTCTGATCCGTCTTGTCGGTAAAGTCATGGAAGATCTTGCTGTTGCCGACGACAAAGTCGAGGTCCCGCGCGGCGATGCGCGCACTGAGACGCTGGATCTGCAAGGCGGAATCGCCGCCCGAATAGTCGCCGGCCGTGTTGCTGATGTCGATGCGGGTCTTCTTCGGATCCATGCCGAGGACGCCGCACAGATCCTCCTTCATCCGCTCATTGTACGAAATGTCTGCGCCGGAGCAGTAGAATTCGCCCGCGACCACGCAGGGGCGGCTGTTCAGGATGACCGTGACGGTGATCGAAATGAGCATGAACAGGGCGACCGCCACGCCGAGCGCGGCCAGGCCGTAATACTGGAAAAGCCATTGCAGCTTGACCTTCAGCGGTTCGTTCTTCAGTTTGGCCCATTCGTCCTTCGGGCCCTTCTGGTCGTCGTAGATTTTAGCCATGATGCGGACCTCCTGAAGCCTATTTTAGCACAGTTGAAACTTGACCTCAAGTCAGAGTTCATATTATAATAAGTTTTCAAGACCGGCAGGCACCGCGGCCGGATGAGGGAACAAGATGAGAAAAATATTTGACGTAACCAATCCTTTCTGGACGTTCGTCGGCCGCCTGGTCGATGCCGCCCTGCTGCACCTGTGCTGGCTGCTCTGCTGCATCCCGGTCGTGACGGCAGGCGCGTCCACGACGGCGCTCTACGCGGCCATGATGAAGGACGTCGCAGACGAGGACGCCCATTACATCCGGGCGTTCTTCAAGTCCTTCAAGCAGAACCTCGGGCAGGGGATCATCCTCGGCCTGATCTATATGGTCATCGGCGCGATCCTCGCCTACGCGATCTATCTGTTCCATCAGCTGAACGAGGTGAACGCGGGCGGGATCTACCAGGCCGGCGAAGTGGCGGCGATCGCGTTCTCGGTCCTGTGGTTGATGACGGTCGCCTACGCGTTCGCGCTGCTCGCGCGCTTCTACAACACGATCCCGCGCATCATCATGAACGCGTTCTTTCTGGCGTTCAAGAACTTCGGCTGGACGATGCTGATCGTCGCGCTGATCGTGGCCTACGGGGTCGTGGTCTTCTGGCTGCAGTTCATGCCGATCCTGTTCGTCGGCTACGGTCTCGTCGCGCTGATCCACGCCTACATCCTGAACCATGTGTTCAAGCCGCTGATCGCGGCCTCGCTCGGCGAGAGCGATCCGGATGCGTGGACCGTGCCGGAGGAAGAAGAACTGAAGGAGGAAGACCATGAGTAAGGTCAGGACCCGTTTCGCGCCCAGTCCGACGGGGCGGATGCACGTCGGAAACCTGCGTACGGCTTTGTACGCCTATCTGATCGCCAAGCACGAGGACGGCGATTTCCTGCTCCGCATCGAAGATACGGACCAGGAGCGCTATGTGGAAGGCGCGGTCGACATCATTTACCGCACGATGCAAAAGACCGGACTGATCCATGACGAGGGTCCGGACAAGGACGGCGGCTGCGGCCCCTACGTCCAGTCCGAGCGCCGGGCGGCCGGCATCTACATGGAATATGCGAAGAAGCTCATCGAGAAAGGCGAGGCGTATTACTGCTTCTGCGACGAGGAGCGGCTGAACAGCCTGAAGACCGCCGTCGGCGAAGACGGCAAGGAGATCCGCGTCTACGACAAGCATTGCCTGCACCTTTCGAAGGAGGAGGTCGAGGAGAACCTGGCTTCCGGCAAGCCGTTCGTCATCCGTCAGAACAACCCGGTGACGGGCACGACGACCTTCCACGACGAGATCTACGGCGACATCACGGTCGACAACGCCGAGCTCGACGACATGGTCCTGATCAAGTCCGACGGCTTCCCGACCTACAACTTCGCGAACGTCGTCGACGACCATCTGATGGGCATCACGCACGTCGTGCGCGGGAACGAATACCTGTCCTCGAGCCCGAAGTACAACCGCCTTTACGAGGCGTTCGGCTGGGAGGTGCCGGTGTACGTGCACTGCCCGCTGATCACGGACGAGGAGCACAAGAAGCTGTCGAAGCGCAGCGGGCATTCGTCCTTCGAGGACCTGCTGGAGCAGGGCTTCGTCACGGAAGCGGTCGTCAATTTCGTCGCGCTCCTGGGCTGGTCCCCTGACGACAATCAGGAGATCATGAGCCTGGACGAGCTGATCCGGAAGTTCGACTACCGGCACATCAACAAATCCCCGGCGGTCTTCGACTATACGAAGCTGAAGTGGATGAACGGCGAGTACCTGAAGGCCATGGACGAGGAGAAGTATCTGACGCTCGCCCTGCCGTACGTGGAGCAGGCCGTGACGCGGGAGCTGGATCTGAAGAGGATCGCCCTGATGGTCAAGTCCCGCATCGAGGTGCTGACGGACATCCCGGAGAAGGTCGCGTTCTTCGACGCGGTCCCGGAGTACGAACTTTCGCTGTACGAGAACAAGAAGGCGAAGTGCACGCAGGAGACGGCGCTGGCCGTTCTGAAAGAGGTGCTGCCGCTTCTTGAGGCGCAGGAGGATTTTTCCAATGACGCGCTCTACGAAACGCTGTCGGCGCTCGGCACGGAGAAAGGCTGGAAGACGAATTTCGTGATGTGGCCGATCCGCACCGCGGTGTCCGGGCTTCAGATGACCCCGGGCGGCGCGACGGAGCTGATGTCCGTGCTCGGAAAAGA
>JAGDBR010000049.1 GCA_017958935.1 Lachnospiraceae bacterium
AAAATAAACGCTCACAGCGTTGAGGGTTTTTAACCGATGATGTTGTTCCGGACTGCGGCGGAACGGATCGCCGCATTACACCAGGAACATCAGTCATACACTTCACACGCGGGGTGAAAGGGGAGTGCCGGCACGGTGGCATGAACCTTTCATCCTTGTTTTTTGCCTGATTTAATTCTTCGCAAAACTCAAGTTTAACGAAAATCATATGTGTTTTTCGGGCGATCTTCGGTCCATTGTCCCGCGGTCCACTCTTCCGGCCGGTACTGCCGCCTGTAAGGCCCCAAAACGCAAAATACGCAGCTTTTCTAAACCTAAACGAAAACAGGTGGACAAACATAAACCGGACCGGAAATCTGTGTTCCGGCCCGGTCGTTTCATTTTTCTCTTTTGTTTTCTGAACGCCCGTACGTACAGAGCAAGCGCAAATCACGTTCTCTCAGAACGTTACTGTTTCAGGCGCGCCCGTGAACGAGCTGAACGTCGCTGTCGCATTCCGGAAATAGAACACTTCCGTATTGCCGTCCCCGGCGGCGTACATCCCCTGAAGGGACGGATACGCTTCCAGCATGGATCTCTGCGCCTCGATGCGCCCGTCCTCGATCAGTTCGCCTGCGACACGCAGCCACTGCCCTTCCTTGAACGCGCAGATCTCCGCCTTCGGATTGGCATGCAGCTGTTTGGAGACGTCCTTGACTTTTCCGGTCTGAATGTAAAGCTTCCCTTCGAAAATGTGGATCGTTCCGAAGGGACAGACACGCGGCTGATCGCCGTCGACGGTCGCCAGATAATAGACGCCGGCCTCTTTTAAGAATTTCTCGATTTTTTCCATGATGTTTCGCCTCCGTCAGCTGAAGATCAGAAATTGAAGTGGTCCGGATGAGAACCGACGCGCGCGCCGCGGTCCAGCGCTGCGATCATCTCGCACTCTTCTGCCGTCAGCTCGAAATCGAACACATCAATGTTCTGATAGATGCGGTCCTCGTGAACGGACTTCGGGAGCACGACGATGTCGCGCTGCAGATGCCAGCGGATGATCACCTGTGCCGCGGATTTGTTGTATTTCTTCGCGATCGCATTGATCGTTTCGTCGTCGCGGATGCTGGTCGTGCGGCTGCCGCCGAGCGGGCTCCACGCTTCGACCGTGATGCCTTTTTCGCGGCAGTAGTCGATCAGGTTGCGGTTATTGAAATACGGATGGGATTCGATCTGGTTGACCGCCGGGACGACCTTCGCCGTCTTCGACAGCTCCTGCAGATGGTGGACCATGAAGTTCGATACGCCGATCGAGCGGATCTTGCCCTCGGCCTGCAGTTCTTCCATGTCTGCCCACGCGATCTCGCGATTCTCGGTCGGCCAGTGGATCAGATACAGGTCGACGTAATCCGTCTGCAGCAGGTCCAGACTTCTTTCCAGGGCTTCACGGCAGTTCTTCGCGCGCGTGTCGGCGTTCCAGAGCTTCGTCGTCAGGAAGATCTCTTCACGCGGAATGCCGCTCTCACGGATCGCCTTGCCGACGGAACCTTCATTGTCGTACGCCTTCGCGGTGTCAATGTGCCTGTAGCCGGCTTCCAGCGCCCACTTGACGGCATTGATGCATTCCTCGCCGTCGCGGGTGCGGAACACGCCGAAACCGATCTGCGGGATCTCATGACCGTCGTTCAATCTGATGTTCTTCAATGTGTGCCTCCTTTTGATTTCTATGATCGTTCCGGCCGCCTGCCGGACACACGGTTTGCTTCTGAAACGATTATACCACAAGTATCAAATAATGGAAACCTTTATCAGACATTTTAAGGATCACGGACTTTTCCACATCCTGTCCTCATCGGATCCCGCGAAAAAAGCGGTTTACATCCTGTGGAAAAGGTCTTATACTGGCGGAAAGTCTGTTTGCGGGAAGCCGCTTCTTCATCAGACATTCGAATCCATTTTCAGACAGGACGGACATCATGATCATCGATTTCCATACGCATACGTTTCCTGCGAAAGCCGCGCCCCGCATCATCGCGCAGCTGACCGAGAACGGCCATATCCCGCACCATACGGACGGCACGCCGGAAGGCCTCGCGGCGTCGATGCAGGCTGCCGGGATCGGTCTTTCCGTCAATCTGCCCGTCATGACGCGCGTCGACCAGGTCGAACACGTCAACAGCTCGCTGATCGAACGGTATGAAACACTGCTTTCCGAAGGCATCCTGACGTTCGGCGGCCTGCATCCTGACATAGCCGATCCGAAGGCCGAGATCCGCCGTCTGAAGGAAAACGGCATCCACGGCGTCAAGCTGCACCCGGCCTACCAGCAGACGGACCTCAACGACATCCGCTATCTACGCATGATCGATGCGCTCTCGGAAGCCGGCCTGATCACGGTCGTTCATGCGGGCCA
>JAGDBR010000050.1 GCA_017958935.1 Lachnospiraceae bacterium
GGCTACCGTGTCCCGGGGACCCGCGGCGAAGTGCTGCTGCAGGACGGCATCACGGTCGTCTATACGAAGGAGCGCGAGAGCGGCGACCTCTACATCGAGAAACGGATCGGGCGGCTGAAGAGCGACGAGGCCGCGCGCGTCGTGACGAGCGACGGCATGATCCAGCTGTCGGCGCTCCGGAAGGGCGTCGTGCGGGTCTCCTCGGCCGAGTTCGGCCGGACCGTCGAGGACGTCGGCCGGCGCATCGAGGAGCTGCTGCATATCCGGCGCAGGAACGGGCGCGAAACGATCGGCGATACGGAGAGCTGGCGGGAGGTCTACGAACAGCTGAAGAAGAACGGCGCGAAGGACGCCCCGGCGTGACCGGGGCAGGGCATGACGTCTCTTATTGACCGGGGCGGAGCGCAGCGCCGGAAGCAACTGTGAAAAGGACTGGAGTACGGAAACGGACTTCTGTCCTTTTATGTTGCATTTTCGTAAAACTGTCCGAAAAATCAAGCTTTTTTACGGGAAATTGGTGGTTTTTCAGACTTGTTTTTTACCCCCGGAATGCCTATAATGAACAGTAGCTTTTCATTATTCACTATACGGAGGTAACACGTATGAACTGGTATCTTTACGTTGTCCTCTTCGTCATCGTGCTGGCGATCGCGTACGTCGTTTTCAACTACACGCGCATCAAGGCGATGAAAGAGGGAACGGAAGAAATGGCTGACCTGGCCGGCATCATTCGTTCCGGCGCGGATCAGTTCATGGCAACGGAGTACAGGACGATCCTGATCGTGATCGCGGTCGTCGCCGTGCTGTTCTCCCTCCTGGTCGAAAAGACCAGCGGCCTCACCTTCATCATCGGTGCCTGCATGTCCTCGCTGGCGTGCGTCATCGGCATGAAGAGCGCCACCTATGCGAACGTCCGCACCGCGAACCGCGCGCTGGAGACGAAGTCGATCGGCGAGACCGTCAAGGTCGCGCTGTGCGGCGGCTCCATCTCGGGTCTGAGCGTCCAGGCGTTCGGCATGCTCGGCCTGCTGTTCATCCTGCTCGTCTGGGGCATTGAGCCCACCGCGAAGGGCAGCGGCTTCATTCCCGTCGAAATGGGCGTCAACGCTTCGGCGATGCGCTTCACGACATATTCCCTCGGCTGCTCGATCGTCGCGATGTTCAACCGTGTCGCGGGCGGCAACTACACGAAGGCTGCGGACATCTCGTCCGACATCCTCGGCAAGCTCCGTCACGACCTGCCGGAAGATGACAGCCGCATCCCGAACACGATCGCGGACTTCATCGGCGACAACGTCAACGACATCGCCGGCAACTGCTCGGACCTGCTGGAATCCTTCGTCGCGACGATGATCGCCACGATCCTGATCGGCGTGTCCCTGTTCGTGACCTACAATTCTTCGGAAGCGACCTTTGACGCAACCGTCTGGTTCCCGGTGCTGCTTGCGGGCGGCGGCCTGCTGTCCTGCCTGATCGGCCTCGGCATCGCGGCCGTGAAGAAGATGAGCAACAATCCTTCGAAGGAACTCGACCTGGCGACCTGGGTCTCCGCAGGCCTGACCGTCCTGCTGGGCGGCGCCATCTCGTACCTGTGCTTCGGCAACGTCCCGCTGTACAATGACTGGGTCATCGGCTGGGCGTCTCCGTGGGTCTCCGCGATCCTCGGCATCCTGTCCGGCGTCGCGATCGGCTCCATCACCGAGTACTATACGTCGACCGAGTACAAGCCGACGAAGGAACTGGCCGAGATGGCCACGGAAGGCGAAGCGTTCGTCGTCACGAAGGGTGACGCGATCGGTTCCCGTTCCTGCCTGCTCCCGGTCCTGTTGATCGCAGTCTCGCTGTTCATTTCCGGCAAAATCTGCGGCACCTACGGCATCGCGGTCTCCGCGCTCGGCATGCTGGCATTCGTCGGCGCGACCGTTTCGATCGACGCTTTCGGCCCGATCGCCGATAACGCGGGCGGCCTGGCGGAAGCCTGCCACCTGCCGGCTGAGATCCGTGTCATCACCGATAAGCTCGACGCCGTCGGCAACACGCCCGCTGCCATCGGCAAGGGCTTCGCGATCGGCTCCGCGGCATTCGCGACCGTTTCCCTGATCGGGGCTTACGTCAGCAGTGTCGAGGGCGAGGCAGTACCTGTCCTGAACTTCGCGAGCTTCGTCGTCGTCGCGGGCGGCATCCTGGGCGGCGCGCTCGTCGAGTATTTCGCAGCCCTGCTGACCGACAATACGATCGACTCCGCGAAGAAGATGGCGGACGAAGGCGACAAGATCCTGTCGATCCCCGGTGTCCTGGAAGGCACGGTCCGTCCGGACTACAACAAGATGATCCACATGGCGGCGCAGGAAGCGCTCCGCAAGATGCTCTTCCCGTCGGTCCTGTCTCTCGTGATCCCGATCATCGGCGGCCTGCTCTTCGGCGTACAGTTCGTCGGCGGCCTGCTGGTCGGCGCGACGGTCGTCGCGATCCCGCGCGCGATCTTCATGGGCAACTCGGGCGGCGCGTTCGACAACGCGAAGAAGTACATCGAGTCCGGCCAGCTGGAAGGCTACGGCAAAGGCTCGGCTGCGCATAAGGCAGCCGTCACCGGCGATACGATCGGCGATACCCGTAAGGACGTCGTCGGCGTCGCGCTCGATATCTTCATCAAGTCCATGTCCACCGTCGCGAATACGCTGGGCAGCGTGCTCAAGAACTTCACCCTGATCAAGTAATCAAAAGGGTAATCAAAGCATCTTTTCATCATTTGATTATCGAATGAGATGCTGCCCCCCTTGATCAGTCATCTGACCAAACGAAAAGGCCCCGGCCGTGCGCCGGGGCCCTTTTCATCCGTACCGCACCCTTGAATCGTTTCCTAAGATCGTCCTCCTGAATCACCATCTGGGATGATACTCCTGAATCGCCTCTCTGAATCTTAGCCTTGAAGCAGACTTTTGCACCGATCTTTCTCAGTTCACTCCGCCACGGACCGGCCGCTCTGCCGGCTTCTGACGTGCATGGCGAGGCTTCCGTCGCGAGGAGCATGCTAAGTGCCGGCTGCGGGCACATGTGCGCAAAGCGCCGAAGGGCGAAGCCCTGAGTGAGCGATGAGCGCAGCGCGCGAAGAAGCGAGTTGTGCAGGAGCAGCCGGTATAAAGCTGCATGCGACGAGCAGGAAACGCAGCCCCGCACGAAGAAGCGGCAGAGTGGCCGCAACGGGGCGGAAAAGTACAAAAAAAGAGTTGACAAGGCACGGCGGATGTGCTATTGTACACGAGTGCGTGAAAACGCACAGACCGAAGACAGCAGGTGTCGCAAGACGTAAGGAGAAAACGCCTGCCGAGGTAATAAAGATCCAGCGGGATTTTTATGGACTCGTGCTTCGGCGCGGGTTTTTTTATTTCTCCGCAAAATAAAATAAGGAGGAACGAAATGGCTAAGGTTGAGTTAAAGGCCCCGGTCATCGAGGAGATCGCAAACGTGCTCGACGGCGCGAAGACGGCAGTCATCGTCGACCACAGAGGACTGACGGTCGCCGAGGACACGGAACTGCGCAAGACGCTCCGTGACCAGGGGATCCAGTACAAGGTCTTCAAGAACACCTTCATTACCCGTGCGGTCAAAGGCACCGGCAACGAAGCGCTGACGCAGCTTCTGGAAGGCCCGTCCGCACTGGCGGTCTCCAAGGAAGACGCTACGGCGGTCGCACGCGAGATCGCGAACTTCGCGAAAAAGCATGTGAAGCTGGAGATCAAGGGCGGCATGGTGGAAGGCACCTTCTACGATGCGGAAGGCATCAAGGCGGTCGCGACCATCCCGTCGAGGGAAGTGCTGCTGGGCAGACTGTTCGGCTCCATGCAGGCACCGATCGCGAATTTCGCGCGTGTGATCAGTCAGATCGCAGAAAAGAACGGCGAAGCAGTTGCTTAAGCGCCGCGTAAGAATCATTTATCAGAAAAATTTGGAGGAAAAATCACAATGGCAAAGATCAATGTCGAAGAACTGATCGCATCCCTGAAGGAGATGTCTGTTCTTGAATTAAACGAACTCGTGAAGGCTCTTGAGGAAGAGTTTGGCGTTTCCGCAGCGGCGGGCGTCGTCGTGGCTGCAGGCCCGGCTGAGGCAGCAGAAGTTGAAGAGAAGACCGAATTTGACGTCGAACTGACGGAGATCGGCCCGAACAAGGTCAAGGTCATCAAGGTCGTCCGCGATGCGACCGGCTTAGGTCTGAAGGAAGCGAAGGACCTCGTCGATTCCGCACCGAGCAAGATCAAGGAAGCTACTTCCAAGACCGATGCCGAGGATCTGAAGGCGAAGCTCGAAGCCGAAGGCGCGAAGGTCACCTTAAAGTAAGATTCTTTACGGTTGTGAAGGCCGCGGGGTTGTCCCGCGGCCTTTTCACAAGCACGACACCATGGAAGACGGCAGGAACATGACGGTCTCGGACCGCCGGCGAAAAAAGAATGAGAACGTGTACGTCGGCATGTACATCGGGCGCTCGGTCGCGAACCGGCTGGCGGCCGGCGCGTTCACGACGGCCTATCTGATCTACATCGGGTTCACGACAGAGAACATCAGCGTGATCCAGCTGGCGATCAATCTCGGCCTCGTCGCGGCGAGCCTCCTGATCATTCCGCTGTACAACCGGGACCGGTCCGGACTTGCGATCCTGCGCGTTTCCTCCTGGGGCGCGCCGCTGATCCCGTTCGGCGTGTTCGTCGCGAGTTTCTTCTATGAAAAAGCGTTCGGCGGCGTCTTCGTGCTGCTGATCTGCACGTCGTTCCTCGGCAACATGCTGAAATCCATGCAGAACTCCGCCGAGATCAATGCGGCGCCGATGCTGTTCGGCCGCGACCGCTACCGGCAGATCACCGGGAAGTGCGGCGTGATCGGCGGCGCGTTTACGCTGGCCGTCTGCCTGATCACGATGTTCTGCATCGATTCCGGGAATGCCGGGATCGGCTATTACCGGATCTTTTTCACGATCGCGACGGTGATCCTGATCATGACGGCGCTGCTCGCGCTGCTGTACAGAAAGCCGGAGGACCGTGAAAAAGAAGCCGTTCCGCACGTGGACCTGAAACAGGTCCTGTCGAAAAAGTATCTCGCAGCCTCGCTGCCGCATCTGACACGCGGCATCGGCGCGGCGGCCTGGTCCCTGTGGCCGGCGGCGATCATGCGGCATCTGCAGATGTCGCCGCTCGTCAGTTCGGTCCTGATCCCGCTCGGCATTGCCGCCGAGATCCTCGGGAGCTTCCTGTTCGGCCGGATCTGCCGGAAAATGAACACGTCGAAGATGACGGCGGTGAGCTTTTTCATCAGTGCGTTCTTCCTGCTGCTGACGCCGGTCATCCGTTCCGTCCCGCTGTATTTCGCGTGCTTCTTCGTACACGAGATCTCGACGGGATCATTCGCGCGGGCGCTGCTGCCTTCGATCGTCGATTCGTGCGACGACGAGGAGCGGCCGATGATCGCCTCGCTCCACGTCCTGTATTACGCGGTCTCGTTCTGCCCGGCAGTCCTGCTGTTCGGGAAGCTCGCGGACCGTTACACCTTCCCCTGCATGCTCGCGGGCGCCGTGATCTTCGTGCTCAGCGGCCTGCTGTGGATCAAATTCTTCCCTGAAAGGAAAAAAGGAGACAATCATGCGGTTTGAGAACAAAGTCGTCATCGTCACAGGCTCCGGCGCCGGCATCGGCCGCGCGGCAGCCGTTCAGTTCGGAGAAGAGGGCGCGAAGGTCGTCGTGAATTCGACGAGACCCGCAACCGGCGAAGAGACGCTGGCCCTCGTGAAGGAGACCGGCGCGGACGCGATCTTCGTGCAGGCGGACGTTTCGAAGGAAGAAGACTGTGAAAAACTGATCGCACAGACGCTGCAGGCGTTCGGACGCATCGACGTGCTCGTGAACAACGCGGGCGTCGTCCTCGGCGGGACCATCGACGATACGGCGATGGACGACTTCGAGCGCACGATGGACGTCAACGTGAAGGGGACGTTCATGATGATGCAGAAGGCAGTCGCCGTGATGAAGAAGCAGGGCGGCGGCAGCATTGTCAACACGGCGTCGATCGCCGGGACGCGCGGCTTAAGGAACCGCCTTGCGTACTGCGCGTCGAAGGCGGCGGTCATCGGGCTGACGAAGGCGGCGGCCGCGGATCTTGTCCGCGACAACATCCGCGTCAACGCGGTCTCGCCCGGCACGACGCTGACCCCGTCCCTGGAGGACCGGATCGCGACCGCGCCGGATCCCGAGAAAATGAAGCAGGAATTCTTCGACCGCCAGCCGATCGGCCGGCTCGGTTATCCCGAGGAGATCGCCCGCGCGATCCTGTTCGCCGCGGACGAGGGCGTCGGCTTCATGGACGGCGTGAACATCCAGATCGACGGCGGCATGGCGATCTGACGCTTCGGAACAGGCGGCAGGCGCGCTGCCGGCCGGGGCTTGCATGTTTTCGCCCCGAATGATTGACAACACACGGTTTTTCGTGTAATATTTTAGTCCGTATGGTCTGAGACCTGAACAGGTTCATGCATACGTGATAGTTATTGAAAAGAGGAACCTTCAGACATGAGAGTGTATTCGAAAAGACGGGCTGTGATCAGCCTCGTCCTTTTTGCGGCTTTGTTCGCGCTGGTGCTGTTCACGGTGCTGCGCGGCTTCGGCTACGAGAAAAGCGGCTCGCTGTCGGACATCAAGCTGGGCCTTGATCTCCGCGGCGGCGTTTCCATTACCTACCAGGCGGTCGGCGACACGCCGAGCCAGCAGGACATGGACGACACGATCCGGAAGATGCAGGACCGTGCTGCGGGTTATTCCAATGAGGCGCAGGTCTACCAGGAAGGCGCCAACCGCATCACGATCGACATCCCCGGAAAGAGCGATGCCGCGGAAGTGCTGGCGGAGCTGGGCCAGCCCGGTACGCTGATCTTCGCGACGGATTATCAGGATCCGGAAGCTTACAAGGTCATCGACGGGAACAACGTCGTGAATGCACAGGCCGGTTATGACAATGAACGCGGCGAGTACATCGTCCAGCTGACGCTGAACGAAGAAGGCCAGCGGCTGTTCGCCCTCGCGACGAAGGAACTCGCCGGGACCGGAAAGCCGATCTACATCATCTATGACGGCCAGGTCATTTCGTACCCGACCTGCGAAGAGGAGATCAATTCTCCGACCTGCCAGATCTCGGGCAACATGACCTATGAGACTGCCTCCACCCTGGCGTCCTATATCCGTATCGGTGCGCTTCCGGTCCAGCTGGAAGAACTCCGTTCCCAGGTCGTCGGTCCGACCCTGGGCTCTCAGGCGATCGCGACGTCGATCTACGCAGCCCTGATCGGTCTGGCAGTGATCGTCGTCCTGATGATCGCGCTGTACAGACTGCCGGGCTTCTGCGCGTCGCTCGCGCTCGTTGCCTACACGGCGCTGATCATGGCGCTGCTCGCAGCCTTCAACGACGTCATCACGCTGACCCTGCCCGGTATCGCCGGTATCATCCTGTCGATCGGCATGGCCGTCGACGCGAACGTCATCATCTTCTCGCGTATCCGTGAGGAGATCGGCAAGGGCTCGAAGATCCCGGCCGCGATCGACGCGGGCTTCTCGAAGGCTCTGTCCGCGATCATTGACGGCAACGTCACGACGCTGATCGCCGCGGTCGTCCTGTTCGCGTTCGGCACGGGCTCCGTCAGAGGCTTCGCCGTTACGCTGGCGCTCGGCATCGTGCTGTCGATGCTGACGGCCCTGTTCGTGACGCGGCTCCTGCTGAAGTCCTTTTACGCACTCGGCTTCAAGGATCCGAAGTGGTACGGCAAGACTGTCCACAAGACGGTCCGCGACTTCTTAAGCAAGCGGCACATTTTCTTCGCGGCATCCTGCGCGGTCGTCGTGATCGGCATCGCCGCGATGATCATCAACGGCACGAAGACCTACGCGCTGAACTATTCGCTGGATTTCATCGGCGGCACGTCCACCGACGTGACGTTTAACGAAAGCCGCACGATCGAGCAGCTGGAGACTGAGGTCGAGCCGCTGATCGCGGAAGCGATCGGCTCCACCGATGTGACCCTGACGCCTGTCGTCGGCGGGAACGAAGTCCTGATCAAGACGCAGGAACTGACGCAGACCCAGCGTGAAGCGCTTTACAAAGTCCTGGAAGAGAAATTCAACATCGATACCGCGGCGATCACCTACGAGAACATCTCCGGCGTCGTTTCGGCCGAAATGGCCCGCTCGGCGGTCATCTCCGTGATCCTGGCGGCGATCGCGATGCTGATCTACATCTGGATCCGCTTCCGCGACCTGCGCTTCGCCGGCTCCTCGATCATGGCGCTGGTCCACGACGTGCTCGTCGTGCTGGCCTGCTACGCCGTGTTCCGCTGGACCGTCGGCAATACGTTCATCGCCTGCATGCTGACGCTGGTCGGTTATTCGATCAACGCGACGATCGTCATTTTCGACCGTATCCGCGAGAATCTGTCGATCTACGGTGAGAGCGATCTCAAGACGGTCGTCAACCGTTCGATCACTGAGACGCTCGGCAGAAGCATCTATACTTCCGTGACGACCTTCATTATGGTCGCGTCGCTGTACATCTTCGGCGTGACGTCGATCCGCGAGTTCGCGCTTCCGCTGATGGTCGGCATCCTGGTCGGCGGCTATTCGTCGGTCTGCCTGGCGGGTGCTTTATGGTACACGCTGCGCACGAAGATCGCGAAGAAGGGCAGCGTGCCGGCAGCGAAGAAAGGCAAGAAGTAATTACCGGAACGAAAGACAGACAGGGGCGGCGGTCAGGGACCGCAGCCCCTGTTTTCAGTCAGGAGCGCCGTTTGGACCGGACATACGGCCGGAAGCATCGAGGAACGATCCGATGAAATACACACTGATCACAACCGAAGGACGCGCGAAGCGCGCGCACGTCGAGACCGTGCACGGGCCGATCGAGACGCCGGTCTTCATGAACGTCGGGACGGTCGCCGCGATCAAGGGCGCCGTCGATTCGACGGACCTCGAGGCGATCGGCACGCAGGTGGAGCTCTGCAACACCTATCACCTGCACGTCCGTCCCGGTGACGGACTGATCCGCGATCTGGGCGGCCTGCATGCCTTTATGAACTGGAAAAAACCCATTTTAACGGACTCCGGCGGCTTCCAGGTATTTTCTCTCGCCGACATCCGGAAGATCCGGGAAGAGGGCGTTACGTTCCGTTCACACGTGGACGGACGGCCGATCTTCATGGGCCCGGAGGAGTCGATGCGCATCCAGTCGAACCTCGCGTCCACGATCGCGATGGCCTTCGACGAATGCCCCCCGGCGCTCGCGGAGCGCAGCTACATCCTGCCTTCCGTACAGCGGACGACGCGGTGGCTGAAGCGGTGCGTCGACGAAATGGCGCGGCTGAACCGGGACGAGCGCACGATCAACAAGGCGCAGCTGCTCTTCGGCATCAACCAGGGCGGCATCATCGACGACATCCGTATCGACCACGCGAAGGAGATCGCGGAAATGGACCTTGACGGCTATGCCGTCGGCGGGCTCGCGGTCGGGGAATCGCACGAAGAGATGTACCACATCCTGGACGTGACGGTGCCGCACCTGCCGCAGGACAAGCCGACCTACCTGATGGGCGTCGGCACCCCGGAGAACATCATCGAGGGCGTGGACCGCGGCATCGATTTCTTCGACTGTGTCTATCCCTCGCGGAACGGCAGGCACGGCCACGTGTACACACATCACGGCAAGCTCAATCTCTTCAATCAGAAATTCGAACGCGACACGCGGCCGATCGAAGAGGGCTGCCTGTGCCCCGCGTGCCGGAATTTCAGCCGCGCGTACATCCGCCATCTGCTGAAAGCGAAGGAAATGCTCGGCATGCGGCTCTGCGTGCTGCACAACCTGTATTTCTACAATCATTTGATGGAAGAGATCCGCGCCTCGCTTGACAAAGGGGCCTTTACAGAGTATAAATATAAGATGTTGAGTCAATTGAAAGAGGAAAGCGAGTGATCGCTTCCGAACGGAGGAATTCATGAAAAAGTTAGTCGCATTACTGGCAGCGGCAATGTCCATGACCATGGCGGGCTGCATGATGCCCACGGGCGCGGAAGAGAGCGGAATGGGCGCCACGCAGACGATCATGATGTATCTCGGCGTGATGGCGCTGTTCTTCGGCGTCATGTACTTCATCGCGATCCGCCCGGAGAAAAAGCGCGAGAAAGAGCAGAAGGCCATGCTGGAATCCATGATGGTCGGCGACACCTGCCTGACGACCTCGGGCTTCTACGGCACGGTCATCGACATCACGGCGGACACCGTCATCGTCGAGTTCGGCAACAACAAGAACTGCCGCATTCCGATGCAGAAGGCCGCGATCGTCCAGATCGAGCATCCCGAAGGCTTCGTTGCGCCGACAGTCGATACGGCTGCTGAAAAGAAGGACCAGAAGTAAGACGGTCCGGATGGAAAGGCCCTGCTTTTTCCGGAAGGAAGAGTGGGGCTTTCTTTATGTAAAGCCGCGCCGCTGCGGCTGATGCAGGCGTCCTGCGTTCCGCACACTGCGGGACGGGCAGGCGTCCGCTTCTGAGGATTTGAAATGATCAGACTTGAAAACGTGAGCTTCGACGTTCCGGACGAGAAGGAACGGAAGGAGATCATCACCGGCGTCAGCCTGACGTTCCCGGACAACGCGTTCATCGCGATCACGGGACCGAACGGCGGCGGCAAATCGACGCTCGCGAGGCTCATCGCCGGCATCGAAAAGCCGACGTCCGGCCGCATTTATCTGAATGACACCGACATCACGGATCTTGGCGTGACCGAACGCGCGCGTCTCGGCATCAGCTACGCGTTCCAGCAGCCGGTCCGCTTCAAGGGCCTGCAGGTGCTGGACCTCATCCGGCTCGCGGCCGGCAAGGAAGTGACCGTCGTGGAGGCCTGCGAATACCTGTCGGAGGTCGGCCTGTGCGCGAAGGATTACATCAACCGCGAGGTGAACGCGTCGCTTTCGGGCGGCGAAATGAAGGGGATCGAGATCGCGACGGTGCTCGCGCGCAGGACCGCCGTGACGCTGTTCGACGAGCCCGAGGCCGGCATCGACCTGTGGTCGTTCCAGAACCTGATCCAGGTGTTCCGCCGCATGCGCGAGGAAATGCACGGCTCGATCATCATCATTTCGCACCAGGAGCGCATCCTGGACATCGCGGACGAGATCGTCGTGCTGGCGAACGGCCGCGTGACGCAGAGCGGCAGGAAGGAAGACATCCTGCCCGGGCTGCTGCAGGAAGGCAGCGCCTACATGGCCTGCGAAAAGGCGTAAGGAGGACCCATGGATCAGATTCAGAAGAGGATCATCGAAGAAGTGGCGGATCTCCACGAGGTGCCGGAAGGCGCGTTCAATTTCCGCGTGGACGGAAAATCGGACGGACGCCGCTCGACGGCGAACATCCAGATCGACTCGAAGGAAAACGGCAGCGGCATCGACATCCATATCGCGCCGGGCACGAAGAACGAGTCGGTCCACATCCCGGTCGTCCTGTCGCTTTCGGGCCTCAAGGAGACCGTTTACAACGATTTCTACGTGGGCGAAGGCGCTGACGTCGTGATCGTCGCCGGCTGCGGCATCTCGAACTGCGGGAACCAGGATTCGCAGCACGACGGCATCCATACCTTTCATATTGAAAAGAACGCGCGCGTGAAGTACGTCGAGAAGCATTACGGCGAGGGCGACGGGAACGGAAAGCGCATCCTGAACCCCGAGACGGTCATCGAGATGGGCGAGGATTCGTACATGGAGATGGAGATGGTCCAGATCAAGGGCGTCGATTCGACGGTGCGGAAGTCCGTGGCGCGGCTTGGAGCCGGCGCGGAGCTTATCGTGCACGAGCGCCTGATGACGCACGGCACCCAGACCGCGGTCTCGGAATATCAGGTGGACCTGAACGGCGAAGGCGCGTCGACGAACGTCGTGTCCCGCTCGGTCGCGCGCGATCGTTCGAAGCAGACCTTCATTTCGAAGATCTACGGGAACGCGAAGGCCTCCGGCCACTCGGAGTGCGACTCGATCATCATGGACGACGCGCGGATCAACGCGATCCCCGAGGTGGCGGCGAACCATCCGGACGCGGCGCTGATCCATGAAGCGGCGATCGGCAAGATCGCGGGCGAACAGATCACGAAACTGATGACGCTCGGCCTGACGCGCGAAGAAGCGGAAGAGCAGATCGTCAACGGCTTCCTGAAATAAGGCGGCCGGCGAAAACGTAAAAGCGGCCTGAAAGGCATACGGGAGGAAGACATGAGAGAGGTCACTTTAAAGAACGGGATCGTCCTGCCGGCGATCGGCATCGGCACCTGGCGGCTCGGCGAAGGGCAGAACCCACGCGCGGACGAAGTCGCGGCGGTCCGGACGGGCATCGAGAACGGGCTGAAGCTGATCGACACGGCGGAGATGTACGGGAACGGCGGCTCCGAACAGATCGTCGGCGAAGCGATCGCATCCTACGACCGGGAGAAGCTTTTCCTCGTGTCGAAGGTGCTGCCTTCGAACGCGAACCGCGCCCGTATGCAGCGCGCCTGCGAGAATACACTCCGGCGCATGGGCACGGACTATCTGGATCTGTATCTGTACCACTGGCGGGGCGGCACGCCGCTCGAAGAGACCGTCGAATGCCTGGAGGACCTCGTATCGCAGGGAAAGATCCGCGCCTGGGGCGTGTCGAATTTCGACCTCTGGGACATGGAAGAGCTGTTCGAGGTGCCGGACGGCGAACACTGCCTGGTGAATCAGGATCTGTACCACATCGATTCGCGGGGCATCGAATATGACCTGAAGCCCTGGATGGAAGAGCGGAACGTCGTTCTGATGTCCTATTGCCCGCTGGCAATGGGCGCGCGGCTCTCGCGCGGACTGCTGAACCACCCGGTGCTGAAGGAGATCGCCGGGACACACGGCGCGACGGCGGCCCAGATCATGCTGGCATGGAATGTCCGGAACGGACAGACGATCGCGATCCCGAAGTCCGTCCGGCCGCAGCGCGTCATCGAGAACGCGAAGGCCGGCAGCATCGTCTTGAGCGAAGAGGAGCTGGATCTGATCGACCGGGCTTTCCCGGCGCCGACGCACAAGGTCCCGCTCGACATCCAGTAAGACCGGGGATGTACATTATTATTAAAGGAAGATCGGCAATGAAAAGAGCAGCGGCCCTGTTACTGGGGCTTGTGATGATCCTGGCGGCATCGTGCACGAACCGGCCGACGCCGACGGAGAGCGGGACGGAAAGACCGTCCGAGACACAGACGGAAACACCGGCACAGACGCTGGAGGAGACCTCCACGGAAGGATCGGCCGCACCGGTGACGGAATCCGCGTCCGAGACCGAGACGGCGCCGGCGCAGCCCTCGAGCGAAGCAGAGGTGCGGGTGGGCGACCAGCTCGTGAAGGGGAAGGTCGCCGACATCGTCAAGTTCACCGAGAAGGACGTGGCGGCCCTGCGGCAGCTTTTCCGGAATTCGGTCATCGTGGGCGACTCGCGCGTCGAAGCGATCGTCGGCTACGGGATCCTCGGCGAGGACGTCTGCATTTCGAAATACGCCGGATACGCCGGGGACTCGAAAGAGATCTGCGAGCAGGCGGCCGGCCTCTATCCCGAGAAGGTCCTGTTCTTTTTCGGCATCAACGACCCGAAATACTATTACGACGATTACGACAGGTTCATCGCGGACTACAAGGCGGACATCGACGCGTACAAGGCGATCAACCCGTACTCGGACATCTGCGTCTGCAACCTGATCCAGGTGACCGAGAAGCGGCAGAGCGAAGTCGAGGCCTTCAAGCTCGTCCCGGAATACAACCGGCGGCTCGAAGCGCTGTGCAGCGCGGAAGGCTACGTCTTCATCGACGGCATGAAGTATCTGAAGGATGCCTATTACCTGCCCGACGGCTCGCATTTCAATGAGGAATTCTACTGTTATCTGATCCAGCAGTTCGCGCTGGAAATGGGGCTTTGGGACTGATTCCGGGGCCGCTGAAAAAACTTGAAAAAACATGCAGAAACCGCTTGCATTCGCAGGCGGTTTGTGCTATAGTTTATCCCGCTGTGGCATGATAGCGATGATGTGTGAGGTTGCCGGTGCATAGGCAGCATCGGGTTTTTTACACGGAGCGAATGTCAAGTTATCTAAACTGGCGACAAGTCACTGTACAGGTTCTGCGAGGCTGAAGCAGAGAAAAGCGCCGTGTGGACAGGACACACACGGGCACGTGTACAGTCACCGCTTGTTCGACTTGAAAAAGTGCGAAAAGGAGGCGACTTTTTTTATGGCAAAGAACATTATGAGAATCACCCTGAAGGCGTACGATCATCAGCTGATCGACAATTCCGCGGCGAAGATCGTGGACACGGTCAAGAAGGCCGGCGCCCTGGTGAGCGGTCCGGTACCGCTTCCGACGAAGAAGGAGATCATTACGATCATCCGCGCGGTGCATAAGTACAAGGACTCTCGTGAGCAGTTCGAACAGAGGACCCATAAGCGTCTGATCGATGTCATTGCCCCGAATCAGAAGGTTGTCGACGCTCTGTCGAAACTCGACCTTCCGGCCGGCGTCAGCATCGACATCAAGATGCAGTAAATCCTCTACAAACATTCCTGTGCATGGCGAAAAGCCGCACTAGGATGGTCCGGTCCGCTGCCGGACCCGCTGTAGTTCAAAACAGGAGGTAGAAAATGAAGAAAGCGATTTTAGCGACCAAAGTCGGCATGACGCAAGTCTTCGACGAAACCGGTAATCTGATCCCGGTGACGGTCCTTCAGGCAGGTCCCTGTTCCGTGCTTCAGGTGAAGACGGAAGAGAAGGACGGCTACAAGGCCGTGGTAGTCGGTTTCTCCGACATCAGAGAAAAACTCGTGAACAAGCCTGTCAAGGGCCAGTTCGACAAAGCCGGTGTCTCCTATAAGAGATACATCCGCGAGCTCAAGCTCGAGAACGCGGACGAGTTCTCCGTCAAGGACGACATCAAGGCCGACATTTTCGCTGCAGGCGACCTGATCGATGCGACTGCCATCTCGAAGGGCAAGGGCTTCCAGGGTGCTATCAGACGTTACGGCCAGCACAGAGGACCCATGGCGCACGGTTCCAAGTTCCACCGTCATCAGGGTTCCAACGGTTCCAGTGCTACTCCGAGCCACGTTCGCAAGGGTAAGGGAATGCCGGGTCACATGGGTTCTGTCCGCGTGACCATGCAGAATCTCACCGTCGTCCGTGTGGATGCTGAGAACAATCTTCTCTTAGTCAAGGGTTCTGTCCCGGGCGCGAAGAAGGCCCTCATCACCGTCAGAGAAGCAGTGAAAACCGCGAAGTAACGGAAGGTAGATGAAAGGAGGATAAACCAGATGGCTAAAGTATCTGTGTACAATATGCAGGGCCAGGAGACCGGTACGATCGAACTCAACGATAAGATCTTCGGTGTCGAGGCCAACCAGCATTTGATCAAGATGGCCGTTGTGAACCATCTCGCAGCGATGCGTCAGGGCACACAGAAGGCCAAGACGCGCGGCGAGGTCTCCGGAGGCGGCATCAAGCCGTGGAGACAGAAGGGCACCGGCCATGCGCGCCAGGGCTCCATCAGAGCTCCGCAGTGGACGCACGGCGGCGTCGTTTTCGCCCCGGTCCCGCGCGATTATTCCTTCAAGATGAACAAGAAGGAAAAGAGAGCCGCCCTGTTCGGCGCACTTTCGGCGAAGGTCGCCGACGGCAAGTTCTACGTGCTTGACGAGTTCAGCCTGGACGAGATCAAGACGAAGAAGTTCGTCGAAGTGCTGAACAACCTGAAGGCGGAGAAGGCACTGGTCGTCGTCGACGACGGCAACACGAACGTCGTTCTTTCCGGCCGCAACGTCGCCGACGTGCAGACGACCCCGGTCAACGGCATCAACGTCTACGATGTCCTGAAGCACGATTCCTTCGTCATCACGAAGGCCGGTGTGGAAGCAATCGAGGAGGTGTACGCATAATGGCAAACGTTCAGTACTATGATGTGATCCTGAAGCCGGTCGTCACCGAGAAGTCCATGGACGGCATGGCGATCAAGCGCTATACCTTCCTGGTCCATCCGGATGCGAACAAGACCATGATCAAGGAAGCGGTCGAGAAGATGTTCCCGGGGACGAAGGTCCAGAAGGTGAACACGATCAACCAGGACGGCAAGACCCGCCGCCGCGGCCGTATCGAAGGCAAGACGAACAAGACCAAAAAGGCCATCGTCCAGCTGACGGAAGACTCGAAAGAGATTGAAATCTTCTCGGGCCTGTAAGACAAGCCTTCGGCCTTGATGCGCGGATGCCCCGGAAGGGGAGAGCGCGAACGCGCGTTCCGCGCCGCGGAAACGCCGCGGGCGTTTCCGGAACTATGCACATGTCAAGTGCGAAAAGAAACAAAGGAGAATGAACCGAAATGGGAATTAAAAAGTATAATCCCTATACACCCTCGAGACGGCAGATGTCCGGCTACGATTTCGCGGAGATCACGAAGTCCACGCCCGAGAAGTCGCTGACGACTTCCCTGAAGAAGAACTCCGGCCGCAACAACCAGGGCAAGATCACCGTCCGTCATCACGGCGGCGGCTCGAGAAGAAAGTACCGCATCATCGACTTCAAGCGTCAGAAGGACGCGATCCCGGCGAAGGTCACCGCGATCGAATACGATCCGAACCGCACCGCGAACATCGCGCTGATCGTCTACACGGACGGCACGAAGTCTTACATCCTGGCTCCGGAAGGCCTGAAGGTCGGCCAGACCGTCATGAACGGCGAGCACGCCGAGGCGGTCGTCGGCAACTGCCTGCCGCTCCAGAACATCCCGA
>JAGDBR010000051.1 GCA_017958935.1 Lachnospiraceae bacterium
CCGCCGTGTAGATATTGTCCTCGACGGTCCCCATCTCGTCGCAGGAATACGTGACGTCTTCGGGCAGCGCGCAGGTGAACCAGCCGCTGTCCGTCGCCTTCGCGTAGACCGGGACGGACGTGCCGCACAGCACGTATTCGTCGAACGGATACACGTGCAGGTGCGCGGGCATGCCGTCCTGTTCGTTGAAGTTCGCGAAGCATACGTAATTGGCGCAGCTGCGCAGGTACGTCGCGTCGGAATCCCTGTTGATCTGCATCTCCCGTTCAAAGCCGGGATAGACCGCGAACAGCTGCGTGGAAGCGCCGCCGTCCAGGTTGACCGCCTGCACGCAGCCCAGGTCTATCATGCGCTGCGCCAGTTCCCCGGCCGTCAGCCCCATGGCATAGCCCTTCTGCCGGCCGTCCACGGTATAGAGGAGGAAACTTCCGTCCGCCTTGACCCCGGCAGCCGTGCGCGGCGCGCGGGTCGCGTTGTCGAGTCCGGATACGGCACTGCCGTCCTGCACCAGCCAGCTCTCGAAGCCCAGCGCGTGCTGCACGTCCGTAAACTCCGGAGAAGCCTGGAAGCTCAGGGCGACGCGGTCGTCCGGCTGCAGAGCCTGCATCTGCTCCAGCGCCGTCTTATACGGCGTGTCCTGCGCGATGGAAAGGACGAGATACCCTTCCGGCAGAGGCGATTTCTCCGTCGCGTCCGCCGAGAGCTCCACGACGCCTTCCATCGTTTCGCCCAGCCTCGGGCTGCCGCTTTCGATGCGCACGTAGACCGTGAACGCGTCGAGCGTCGCGCCGTTCGTTTCGCCGAAGTCCGATGTGAAGACGCAGATGCCGTTGTTCTCGGTCAGCGTCTTATTGAAGTTCGACTTTCCGTAATGGACGTCCTGGTCTGTGAAAGACAGCCGGATGTTCAGGGACGGGTCCCCGATGAGGACGGAACCGTCTTCTTTGAACGCGATCATGGATTCGCCGTAGCCGCCCGTGCGCACGATGCCGTCCCGGATGACCGGGCCGAGCGCAACGCCCGTGGACATGACGAAAAAGCCTCCGTTCGCGAGGCCCGCGACCGTCACGCCGTTCTCCGCCTCGCCCGAAAAGATGCGGGCCGCGGAAACGGCGCCCTTGATGCTGCCGCCGTAGCTGACCAGGGGCAGCACCCTGCCGCCCGGTTCATATTCGAAATAGTGCTCCACCGCGTTCTCCGCGCTGGAGGCGTTGTAATTGATCCGCTTGACCAGAGTCAGCTGGTCGTTCAGTTCTACGACTTCCGACCGCAGCTCTGTCAGGCCGGACGCCGCACAGGCACGGTCCGCAGGCACTGCCGCAAGGCAGGCCAGCAGAAGAGCCAGGATGAGAGCGGCCGGTCGTTTGTTCCCCTTCATAAAATGCCGAATACCCTTTCTGTTTCAAGCCTCGCTATTTCAGCGTGTAGTCCCCCTTGATCATCACGTAGCAGACGGACGTGCACTGGATGCCTCTGCCGTCGTCCACGGGGATGATGAGCAGATGGTTCTTCGTGACGGCCGTATCCTGTGACAGGTCGACGCCTTCCGTGACGTCCGAAACGCCGCCGGACGCGCCTGCGATGGCGGTCGCCGTGCCGCTTCTGAGAATGATCTCCGTGCTGGCGGCGCCGATGACGCTCTTGCCGGCCTCCACCTTGACGACCTCGAACTTCGGCGCTTCGGCCGGCGTCGTGGGCGTCGTCGGAGCTGCAGGCGAGCCTCCGCCGGATTCCTCCAGCTTGTCGATCCGGTCCTGCAGGGAGCTGATCTGCGTCTTCAGGATGTCGATCTGGGCGTCCATGTAGCTCTTGCTTACGACGGGGTCCGCGGCCGTGCCGGACACCGCGTCGTCCGCGAAAACGGCAGCGAAGCAGCTGATCGCCAGCAG
>JAGDBR010000052.1 GCA_017958935.1 Lachnospiraceae bacterium
GAAGTTGCGGTAGTCGTTGAAGATCGTGTCGTTCAGCTTCGCGCCGTTCTGCTCGAAGATGCGGCGGATGTCGTTCTTCGCCTTGAAGAAGCCCTTGTCGACCAGCGCGTTCGACAGCTGCAGGCCGAACGGCAGCTCGCTCGTGCCGTCGATCTCGATGACCGGCACGTCGTCCGGGACTTCGTTCTGCTGGAAGACCGACACGAAACGCTCTTTCGCGCTCTTCGCTTCCTCCGCGCCGTGATACAGCGTCACGATCTCCGAGGCAAGCTCCATCTTCACGTCGCGCGGGTTCTCACCGTTCGCCAGCCGCTTTTCGATCTTCGCGACGTCGTCCGGATGGACGTCCGTGCAGAGGTTGTAGTATTTGATGATCATGTTGTCCGGGATCTTCATGCACTTTTCGAACATGACGTTCGCCGGCTCGTTGACGCCGATGTAGTTGCCGAGCGACTTCGACATCTTGTTCACGCCGTCGAGGCCTTCCAGCAGCGGCATGAACAGCGTCAGCTGCGGCACCTGCCCGTAGTCGCGCTGGATGTTGCGGCCCATCAGGACATTGAAGGTCTGGTCGGTGCCGCCGAGCTCGATGTCCGCCTTGATCGCGACGGAATCGTAGCCCTGCATCAGCGGATAGAAGAATTCATGGACCGACAGCGGCAGGTGGTTCTCGTAGCGGTTCTTGAAATCGTCCCGCTCCAGCATGCGCGCGACCGTGCACTTCGCCGCGAGCTCGATGACGTCGCCGAAATTCATCTTCGACAGCCACTCCGAATTGAAGCGGACCGTCGCCTTCGACTCGTCCACGATCTTGAAGACCTGCTCGGTGTAGGTCTTCGCATTCGCCATGACCTCTTCTTCGGTCAGCTGCTTGCGGGTCGCGGATTTGCCGGTCGGATCGCCGATGCGGCCGGTGTAGTCGCCGATGATGATCGTCGCGTGATGGCCGAGATCCTGCAGCTGACGGATCTTCCGCAGGACGACGGAATGGCCGAGGTGGATGTCCGGCGCCGACGGATCGAGGCCGAGCTTGATGTTCAGCGGGCGGTCTTCCGCCGCGGCGTGCTCCAGCTTCGCCCGGATGTCCGCGACGTTCGTATGCTCCGCAACGCCCTTCAGCATGATCTTGATCGTATTCTCGATCTGCAGGGCTTTCTCGTCCAGCTTGCCGATGTTTGCCGACGGATGCGCCGCGTCCACGACCAAAATGCGGGCGGTGCAGCCCAGGTTCTCTTCCAGAACGGCCGCGAGCTCGTCCAGCGCTTTGTTCAGACGGTCGAGCGAAGTCTCGTCCGCATCGATCGGGAACACGATGTTCCGGGCCTTTTCAGAGAGTCTTCCCGCGGGAGTCTGCCGCCAGACATACCGGCGCGTCCGGACCGAATGCCCGCAGACGTAGACGGGCTCGCCGGCCGTCAGCCGGTCGCCTTCCAGGTCGTTTTCCGGGTTCTGCAGGTCTTCCTCGTTCGCGAGGCGGACGCAGAGATCCGCATCCAGACTGTCGATGTCATGCGCGCCGACCGGCATGCGGTACTTGACGGACACATAGTTCCCCGCGTTGATCGCGGCGGAAAGAAGCGGCAGGCTGCCCTGCTTCGCGATCCGCGCGAGCAGCGCCTCGACGGAAGCCGGATACTTGTTCGGATTGAGGCCGAAGGCCTTCATTTCGTTCTGATAAACGGAAAGCGCGGGGAGCGTTTTGACCTGCACGCCCTCCAATGCTGCCGCGGCCTTTGCGGTCTCCGCCGTCAAAAGCGCGTCTACGGCCGCGTTTGCCTTTGTGTTGTCGACGCCTTCCGCGACGACCAGTCCGATCACAAGCTTCGGATTCTTCTCGAATACCGCTTCGTCAACTCTGAAATTCATTTCATTCTTCCTCTGTTCTCTTGGTTTCCGGCAGGACGCACGCACGATGCCCGCGCCTTCGCCGGCCGCTTCATCCGCGGCTTTAACGTTCGTATTCGCCCGACAGGAACTTCCTGTAGTCGGCGAGATTCTCTTTTAACAGTTTCGGCGTATCCAGGCCGTACGGGCATTTGGACGCACACGAATAGCAGCCGATGCAGTCATCGATCCGGAACATCTTCGCCTGCGCCTCTTCCGTGAAGAATCTGGCGGAGGGCGAGCGCCGGATGAGCTGCGTCATGCGCGCGGCCATGTTGATCTCGATGCCGGCCGGGCAAGGCAGGCAATAGCCGCAGCCGCGGCAGAAATTGCCGGCCAGCTCCGCGCGGTCTTTCGCGATCGCCTCAAGCCGCTCGTCGTTCAGTTCCGGCTCGTTCTCCTGGAAGGACAGGAACTCCTCCAGTTCGCTCATGCGCTGGATGCCCCAGATCGGCAGGACGCTCTCGTGCTGCGCCATCCAGGCGTAGCAGAGGTCCGCGCGGGTCAGCAGGCCGCCCGACAGGCCCTTCATCGCAATGAAGCCCATATTGTGCGCCTTCGCCGCGTTCATGATGTCCAGATCGGTCTCCGTCGCCAGATACGAGAACGGGAACTGCAGCGTTTCGAAGAGTCCCGATTCGATCGCTTCCATCGCGACGTGCGGACGGTGGTTCGTGATGCCGATGTGCTTCACGTACCCTTTCTCCTTCGCTTCCGCCATCGCCTCGTAAAGCCCTGTTCCGTCGCCGGGTTTCGGGCAGAACGGCAGGTTGTGGAACTGCATGACGTCGATGTAATCGGTCTTCATGCGCTCCAGCGAAAGCTGCAGCTGCTGTTTGAAAGTCTCTCCGTCTCTTGCGGGAGATTTCGTCGCGATGTAGATGTCCTTGCGGACGTCGGAAAGCGCGTAGCCGATCTTCTCCTCGCTGTTCGTATAGCCGTGCGCGGAATCGAAATAGCGGATGCCGCCTTCGTACGCGCGCAGGAAAATGCGTTTGGCTTCCTCAAAATCCACGCGCTGGATCGGCAGCGCGCCGAAGCCGTTCTTCGGAACGGTAATGCCTGTGGAACCTAAAGTGACCTGTCTCATCCTGTTCTCCTTCCTGAAGAAACCTTGCCGAATGCCGCCGGAACGCGTCCGGCCGGCTGCCTTATGAACGCCTTAGAGAAGATATTGTAGCATATTCTATCGAATTTAGCAAACTGTCCGGTTCCGCGATGCCAAGACCCGCAATGTCCTCGCCCGTGCCGTGGTCGACGGACACGCGGACGATGGGCAGGCCGACCGTCACGTTGATGCCCGAAACGGCTTCCCACTTCTGTTTTTCGCGGTCGTACACGAAGCCCTTCAGCTTCGTCGGGATGTGCCCCTGATCGTGATACATGACAACGGCCATGTCGTACCAGCCGCCCGCCAGCTTCGAAAACACCGTGTCCGGCGGGGTCGGCGCCTTCTCGGGGATACAGATGCTTTCGGCGAGCGCCTCGTCGATCGCCGGCTGGATCTCTTCGATCTCTTCCCGGCCGAACAGGCCGCCCTCGCCGCAATGCGGGTTCAGCCCCGCGACCGCGATCCGCGGCTTTTCGATCCCGATCCGCCTGCACTCTTCGTCTGCAAGCCGGATCACTTCCAGCACCCGCGCCTTCTTCACGCGGTCGCAGGCTTCCCGAAGCGACACGTGCGTCGACACATGGATCACGCGGAAATCACCATGCGCCAGCATCATCGCGTAGCGCTTCGTGCCGGTAAAGCGCGCGTAGATCTCGGTGTGGCCGTCGAAATGATGGCCCGCCGCGTTCATGCGGCCTTTGTTCAGCGCGTTCGTGACCGTCGCGTCGACTTCGCCCGCCATCGCAAGCTCGATGACCTTCTTCACGTATCGGAACGCGGCGTTGCCGCACATGCGCGCTCCTTCCGCGATCAGCCCGTCCGCTTCCGGCCCGCGCTCTTCTCTCAGCGCTGCCCGGTCCTTCGCGAAAACGCGCTTGCCGATGTCGACGAGCTTCATGTCGTACACGTCGATCGTTCCGTATTCGAACAGGGCGTCCTGCACCCGCTCCACCGGATGGATCTTCAGCGCTTCTGCGCCTTGGACCTGCCGCAGGGCGACTTCCATGCAGCAGGCGTCGCCGACGATGAGCGGCCGGCAGATCTCATAGACATGCCTGTCCAGCAGGGCCTTGACCGAGAGCTCCGGTCCGGTGCCCACCGGGTCGCCCATCGTGATGCCGATGATCGGTCTCATAGGGTCTCCTCTCTGTTGTATCCTGTCCCGGCAGCCGGGCGCCGCTTCCTGCGGGCTTCCCGATGCCGCTTTTCCGGTGATCGAATCCAGCAGCCCGGTCAGCCATTTCGGCCGGCCGAATCCGCCCGATTTCGAAACGACCGGGATCGTCCCGCCGTCCAGCACGGCTTCCGAAAGCACCGCCCCGTCCGTCAATGCCCTGACGATACGGATGCTGAAAGGCTTCAGCTCCTTCATCACCGCGTAGAGCGTGTCTCCGCCGATGACGGCCAGCGTCCCGACAGCGCCCTGCTACACAAGCGAGGCGGTCCTTTCGGCAAAGCGCGCAAGGATCTCTTCCCGCATGCGCGCCATCGCTTCTTTCCCGCCGTCTGCCGCTTTTTCCTGCAGCCGCCCGGATTCCGTGAAGTTCTCCAGAATGCAGGCTTTCTTCTCCCGGAGCGCTTTGACGGCCGATTCTTCCGCTTCGCCAAGCGGAGCTGTGTAAAACCCGCGGGCAGCCGCGTCCTCCACCTGCGCCTTCGAAACGCTGCTGATGCTGCCGCAGACGGCCAGCACCGGCGGATTTAACATTATTTCCGTTTCCGCCCGCTGTTCGAATTTGCAGTATTTTACATAAAACGATGCTAATCCGGCGCAGCCTGCGACGGCTTTTCCGGCCTCATTGTTTACCAATTTTTCCGCGATCTTGTCCAGTTCCTCGTCCGTTTCGGCATCCAGGATCCGCACACCGTCAAACTGTGGACGGAAGAGGTCCCGGACCCGGGATACCCGGACCGGATCGAAGGGATCCCGCCCGAACACGGATTCGTTCACCGGGACGCCGTCCACATAGGAAACGCCGTCCTTCACCGTCCGCCCCATGGCAGGATACGCCGGCGCGAAGACGACCGGCCGGCCGAGTGCGTCCGACAGGGCTTCGATCTCGGCTCCCACGTTGCCGCGGAGACCGGAATCGGTCTTTTTGTAAAAGGTCTCCACGCCCGCTCCCATCGCACGCTTCACGAGATTGAAAACGGCGCCGTATGCGGCTTCCGGACGCAGATGCCGCGTCTCGGTATCCACGATGAAGACCTCGGTATCGGGATACGCCGCAAAATCGACCTTATCCGTCAGGAAGACTTCCGCCCGCGCGCCGGCGTTCACAAACTGCACGCCGGTATCCAGCGCGCCCGTAAAATCGTCAGCGATCAGCAAAAGCTTCATGAAGCCCTCCTCTTTCCGAAAAACGAAACGCCGTACTCCCGGCAGTAAACGCGGATGTCGTGCGCCGCGAAGAGACAGCCCAGCAGGCTTCCGCCGGCGTTCGATACGACCATGACCAGGCCCGCTGCGGAAACATCCATGGAAGTATAACGCTGCAGCAGCCAGAAAAGCCCTATGCGGAACACGAACAGGCGGATGAAATTGATGATCATCAGCTGCTTCGTGTTTCCTGTCGCGTAGATGAACGTCAGCGCCGCCGCGTAGAACGACCAGGGGATCATCGTCCCGGCCGCTTCATAGATCAGCACTTTCCGGATCATGTCGCGGAACTCGGTGTTCAAGCCGTCGCCCGTCAGGGCATAAAGATAACTTGCAGGCCCGACGACGGCAAGGCAGGCCGCCGTGGCGATCAGCGCGTACACGAAAAGCACGGCGAACGTGCGCTTTACGATCTCCAGCGCGCGCTGATAATTCCCGGCGCCGATGTTCTGGCTGACGAGCGCCGCGGAGCCGTCCTGAATGCCGGTCTCCGGCGAATTGAAAAGGCCCGTGACCTTATTGGAGGTCCCCATCGCGCCGACCGCCAGCACGCCGTAGAAGCTGCACATCGAACTGACGATGATCTTCCCCGCCGCATAAAAGCTTTTCTCCACGAAGATCGGGACGGAGATCTTCGACAGCGGCTTCAGAAGGGCCGCCTTCATCGTGATCCGCCGGAAGGAGAACCGAAACGCCGTATCCTTCCGCGTGACGTTATACAGCCCGAAGCCGAACAGGAACAGCTGCGACACGAGAGACGCGACCGCCATGAACGTGACGTCCTTGTTCCAGACATAGATGAACAACGCGGACAAGCCGAGCTTGATCAGCATCGAGACCGTGTTCAAGATGAAGATGCGCTTCGTATTCCCGCGGGACCGCTCGATCGCGATATAGACCGTGTTGAAGAACATGAAGGCCGTCGTCGCGAGCGTGATCGCGAAATACGCGGTGCTGATCGGGATCAGCTCAGCCGGTGTCCCGGCAAGTTTCAGGATCCCCGCGGAGAACGGCGATGCGCACAGGATCAGCAGGCCCAGGCCGAAGGCCATCGCGAGCACCGTGCTGACCTCCCGGCTCACGAGCTCGTCGTCGCCTTTTCCGTAGGCGGTGGCGATCTTGATGGAGCCGCCGACCGCCAGGGCCGTCGCGGCCGCATTGATCAGCTCGTTGATATTCGTCAGATAAGCGACCGCGGAGACCGCTTCGGAATTGATGTGCGCGGCCATCAGGGAGTCCAGGATCCCGTACAGGCTGTTCAGCATCATGAAGAACGCAAGCGGCGTGCCGACCCTGAGGATCAGCCTCCACATATTGCCGTTCAGGGATTCCTCTCTGAACGCTTCGTCTCTTTCGTTCTTCATATCCTGCTTCTTTCTGCCGTTTAGTCCGCTTATTACGGATCTTCAAAGCCCCCGGCCGTCTTTTCGCCCTTCTCCGGGAGCAAAATATCTTCTTGTCAAATCGGAAAAACCGTGCTATAATCAACTTCGCTTCGGAGCAATAGCTCAGCCGGGATGAGCGTTCGCCTCACACGCGAGAGGTCTCGGGTTCGATCCCCGATTGCTCCACTGTTCCAGAGAAAGCCGCACCTGCAGGTGCGGCTTTCTCGTTTCCGGGGTTAATCTGATCAGCGCATATCCTGTCAGATGATCCTCTTTATGGAACCTGATCGTGATGGTTGCGAAAGATATATAGTTCGTTTTATCCGGCGTGTTGATCCTGCGGATTTGATCATGCCGGAACAATTCTGTTATTTCTGCGTTCCCCGGAAGATCTCCTTCTTTTTCCTTATCCTTCCTGCCGGAAACAGGAACTTTTTCTTAGCCCACTCCCGTCATTTCAGTTCCAGATGCCCGTTGTTCTGGACAAAGTCCTCACACTGAAGATTCAAAGCGCTCCGTCCCATCGAGTAGATATTGATCATGAACGTGCCGAGGTTCCACGGATCATCCTGCTCGGGCTCAAATCTGTACTTATGATTATAGCTCTTTGACGCGGGGAGCGCTTTCATGAAGCAGTATGGGCCGTTGTCATCTCCGTTTCTGAATCTCTTATAAGCGTCCAGCGCGCGATCACAGAAGTACTGGACTTCCTCAACAAGGTCATGAAGCCCGCTCATCGAACCCCTGCCCGCCGGTGTCATCATCGTTTTGATTGCCGCGTCGATGTACTTGGTATCGATCGTTTTGCAATACTCGATCGATTCCTGCATCCTGCTCTCGACGTTCTTGTCTTTCCACCGGGAGATCTCATAGGTGTAGTTATCGATGATATGCATCTTCGCGTAGACCGAAGACTTGCATTCGAATCTCCCGTTGCTGAAGTTTTCCAGACTGTCAACAAACGTGCATTGTTTGACTTCGTTCACGTAATCTTTCAGCCTCTCTTTGCGGTAGAGCCGGTTCAGTTTGTCCTTCTTCAGTTTGTTTTTGTTCTCCTCATAGAACTTTTCGGAGAGTTTTGCCCTGCGTTCCAAATCATACATGCCTTCCCCGATCATGTTGGAGAATGACCTGAAATCGGCGTTGATCTTATCGTACAGCGCCTTGTCATACTTCTCGTCTTTCATGGTCAGCTCGGTCCGCAGAATCTTGAAGCCGAGTTCCAGCGGAAGTTCCATCAGCAGGATCCGGATTTCCTTTGCCACGTTTCCGTACCACATGGCGTCCTGGTAGTAATCATGCATTTTGTCATACTTGATCTTCTTATTCGGTTCAAGCCCAGGATAGAAGGATGCCTTCTGGTTCGTGGGTGCTACGTTCGGGAAGGAATCCCCGTTCGCAAATTTGAACTTGTAGATCTCGCTGCCTTCGCCTACGTCTACCTTGCAGAACTCCTTGATGGCTTCCTCCACGTCTTTGAAGGCATTGTCTTCTTCTATCTGGTTCAGGTCCGACGCTAAATAGGACGCATTCTCACTGACGGTCCTGAACATATCTGCAGCTGCCTGTTCGGAGAGAACGTCCCATTTTCTCTCGTCGTTCTCCCATTCCTCCCATTCTGCCCGGATCTCGTCTTCCATTCCGGTGAAATCCAATCCTTCGCTCATGTTCCCTCCTCAATACAATGTCAGTTCCGAGGATCCGTCAGAACCGGATCTCGTATTCCCTCACGTACCATCTGCCGCCGTTCGTGCGGATCAGGTTCCTTCTGACCGGGCTGCCGAGCTGCTTGCCGTTTTTGTCGAATGAAATGGTCTGCACGGAAGCATATTCGACCTTATCGCCGTATCTTTCGGCGATCTTCTGCTGATCCTCCGCGGACAGGAAGTAGGAATCCAGTCCGGACTCGTCGCTGTAGCCCTTCACGACAGAGATCTTCGTAGCGTCCGGCACGACTTCCGCGTGAACGTATTCCCCGTGTAAGCGCTCCTGATGAAGATCCCAATGATACAGCAGCAGGGACTCCTGGGTCGGGTTCAGCCTTCTTTCGGGCTGGATGCAGTCAACGTAAAGATCGTAGTTCTTTTCCTTGATCGCCTGGCGGAAGATCTCGACGAGCCGCTCCGGCGTGACGTCCTCCGGGACCTCCTTGACCGTGTACCAGCTTTCCTTGATCTCCGCGACTTCCTCTTCGTCGACGAAGTAACCGCTGTTCTCACGGTTCTCGTCGTAGAAGCCGAGGACATGGCCCGGAACATAAAGCGCGATCGGGTCGACGACCGGCGCATAGACCGCGCCTCCGACCTTTTTCTCGCCGGCTTCCGGCACTTCCATCGTGATGTCCTTGATCTCGCCCAGGACCGTCCACTTGTCCACTTCCATCATGGTGCTGTCCACGAGCCTTCTGTAGCGCTTCACCGCTTCGTACGGGCCGATCCATCTGCGCCCGTTGATCCGGATGAAATACATGCCGCTGGAACGCTTGCCCACATAGATGAACTCGCCGGTGACGCCCATGAACTGGTTCATCGGATACCGGACTTCGTCCAGGATCACGTACTTGCCGACCAGCTCGTCCATCGGCACTTCCATGACGTCCGGTGCCGGGAAGACTTTTTCGATCATCTTGTCGGCATACTGTTCCTTCAGGGCGTTCCAGGCATTCTCGCTCTTTTCGGCGTACAGCTTCCGGATGTTCTCTTCATTGACCAGATAGACGGTCATGTCGTCCGTGATATCGGTGAAGTTGCCTGTCGCACCGAGGACACAGGCCTTCGCTCTTTCGAACATCGACTTGACGCGGGGGTCATTCGGGGCAAACTCGTTCAGGATCCGGACACGGGAAAGGGCATCCTCCTTGGCGCGGAAGATCCCCGTTGCGCCGCTGGCCCGTTTGACCTCGTTCTCAAATTCCTTCAGATAGATCTCCGCCTGCTGGATGCGCATCGTGAGATTGTTTTCGTTGACGTTGAACATCGTTGCATCGACCATACGTGTTCACTCCTTTCCATATCAGATCAATATCATTCTCAGGTCCTTCTGAGCATAGTTTTCTACAGATACATCATATCACACCGGTGCCGAGATTTTCAATCACTTTAAAACGGCAACTGAAAAAACGGGCACAAAAAAAGGCGCATCAAAGCGCCTTTTTCTTCCGGCCGATCAGGATCAGCAGGATGCCGATCACCGTGCAGACCAGATCCCGGATACGGTAGATGAGACCGCCCATCAGGCCCGTCCCGCCGCTGATCTGCAGCTTTGCGAGCGCAATGGCCATGCCGCCCTCCCGGGTGCCGGCCTGCATGGGCACCACGAACAGCAGGTTGCCGATGAGGGACGCGAGGCTCAGGATCAGGACGCCGCCGAAGAAGCCGACGTTCTCGCCGAGGTACAGGAAGATCAGGAAATACTCCAGGCTTTCCAGCAGCCGTGCGCCGTACTCCAGCAGAACGACTTTGAAGACTTTCCGCTTGTCCGCGTAGAACTCCGCGTAGCAGCGGTCGACGTCCGCGAACAGCGCCGCTCTGTTCTCAGCGACCGCCGCGGCTTTCTTGCCCACGAGCGGCAGCTTCGACAGGAAGCGGAACGCCGGCGTCACGAGCGCCCGGTGTCTGAACGTAAAGAAATAAACGCAGATCGCCAGCAGCACCACGGCCGAGATCGACAGGACCGCCGCCGTGAAGCCGTCGACCGGTCCGCCCACGAAGAAATAAAGGACCGCCCCCGTCAGCCACAGCAGTATGTGTCCGATCACGTACACCAGGCTGAAGCTGATCGTCGAGGAGGTCGCCTTGTCCGTCGGCATATAGTTTTTCAGTTCAAGGATGCGATAGGGCTCTCCGCCCACGAGACCGGCCGGCGTGACGTTGTTCAGGGCAAAGCCGGTCACGCACAGCTTGTAAAGGCGCAGGCGGCTGATGCCGTCTCCCGCTTCGCCCATGACGAGCAGGAAAGCCCGCGCATGGACAGCATAGATCACCGCCCACAGCGCAAACAGC
>JAGDBR010000053.1 GCA_017958935.1 Lachnospiraceae bacterium
CGTAGCGCGTTGAGTAACCGACCCAGTCCTCGGACAGGTTGCAGGTGTTCGCGACGCGGCCGTTATGACTCTGTGAGACCGCATACAGCGTGGACATGCGGATGCGCGGCGGCAGGTTGATCGTGCTCTGTTTCGAGAGCTCGAAGGGGATCGCATTTTTGACGCCTTCGACGGCGTCTTTAATGTTCACGATGTAGTGGCGGATGCCGAGATGATCGACGAGGAGCTTCGCCATGTCAATGTCACTCTGCTCGCCGCAGGGCATCAGTACGCCGATGACCCGGTCCTTGCCGAGCGCTTCGCAGCAGAGCGCCGCGACGATCGAGCTGTCCTTGCCGCCCGAGATGCCGACGACGGCATTGCAGCCGGGGCCGTTCTTCTCGAAGAAATCGCGGATCCAGGCCACACAGTCGTCCTTGACCCTGACGGGGTCGAAGACCGGCGGCGCGCACTTCGGGGTGCATTCCGCGACGTCGATCTGGCAGCTCTGCATGGCGGCAAGCGCCGCTTCGTGCAGGCCCGGCGTGACGCCGGCGCAGCAGGCGGGGTCGACCGTGATCACCGCGTTCGGGAAGGCCGCGCGCAGGATGAGCACGTTCGAGATCACGCAGATGTCGGTGCAGAGGCCGAGGCATTCGATCTGAAGGTCCTTGTCCCCGTAGCGTTTCCGGATGTCCTCCGCGATCTCAAACGTCCCGAAGGTGCGTTTGACGATACGCGTGCAGGGCTTGTCCGCAAGCGCCTCCTCCACGGCGGGGTCGAGCGCGTGCCCGGGCGTTCCCTCCTGGCAATGGACGACCGGAAGCTTCCGGCCTTCCAGCGTGGCTTCGTAGTCGCTTCCGTGGGTGTCATAGGTGACGTAGACCCTGTCCCCGTCGAACGCGCGGATCCTGTCCGCGACCGCGGGAACGATCCCGACGGCCTCGGGCGTGCCCAGGGACCCGTCCACAAAATCCTTCTGCATGTCGATCACGACGAGTATCTTCGCCATGGGGTGACCTCCTTTACATGTAGCGGTTCAGAATGACGTACAGGCGGCCCTTTTTCGACTTGCCGTCGATGCCGCCGTAAACGGCCTTGCCGAAGCCGCGGACGCTCAATACGTCGCCGGGCTTCAGGCCGGCCGAGGGTTTTTCGATGCATTTGCCGTTCACGTACACGCGCTGCCGCGTGAAGAGCTCGACCGCCTTGCTGCGGGAGAGCTTCGTGAAGGCCGCGACGATCGCGTCGAGGCGCTCGGAGGCGACATTGACGCGCGTCTCTTCGAGGACGGGCTTCAGTTCCGGCACGTCGAAGGCGGATCCTTCGCAGACGACGTCCGTATGGCGGACCGTATGCAGGTTCTCCTTCAGGAAATCCACGATCGTATCGAGGCAGAAGATCCAGGCGGATTTCCCGCGGATCACGATGTCGCCGATCAGCGTCCGTTCGATGCCGAGGCTCAGGACCGCACCGAGATAGTCGCGGTGGGAGAGCTCCTCCGCGAACTTTTCATTGACGGGGCGGACCGAGACGACGCGGACCGGGTAGTCCGGCGCGAAGCCGAACTGCCGTTCCGATCCGAAGACGGAGATCACGCGCTCCGCGGCATCCGAGCCGCCGTACAGCGAATGGTCAATGAAGCCGAGTTCCCGGCTCACTTTTTCGTAAATATCCTGCTCGGCAAGCCCCAAAAATCCCGAGAACGTGTACATGCTCCGGGCTTCGGCCTGCCGTGCCAGATCCGTCAGATGGTTTTTTAAGAGTTCGTCTTGTTCCATAGCAACTGAATTATAGCATAGTCTTTTCAAAAGTGAAATAAAGAAAGGCCTGAATATTGAGAACCGTTCTGAAGAGCGGTCCAATGCTCAGGCCAAAAGTCTGTTTATTATCGAATCGTTTTTAAAACAGCCTTGTTCTGTCACATCTTCAAATGCCGCGAACCGGGTGTTCTCATCAATGCCTTTTACCGTGATCTCCGAAGCCCGGTGCGTCAGATTTTGATCTTGACCCATTTCCCGCTCATGTAGCGGATGGTCATCAGGATCATGCGGACGAACATATCGGAGAAGACGCCGAACCAGACGCCGATGATGCCCATCTGCAGATAGATGCCGAAGAACCAGGAAACGATCGTGCGGATGAACGTGACCGTGATGATGCCCGCAATCGCCGTGAAGAGCGTGTCGCCGGCTCCGCGCAGAGCGCCGCCATTGATCAGCGCCTGGATCTGGAAGACCGTGACCGCGGCGATGACGTAGGAGATCCGGATGCCGTACTGGATGATCTCCTCTTCCTCGAAGAACAGCCGGTAGATCTGGCGGCCGAAGAAGACGAACAGGACGACCAGTACGACGGACACCAATAGACCGAACATCCTGCAGCAGGAGCCGTAGGTCTTCGCAAGGTCCGGTTTCTTTTCGCCGAGCGAACGGCCGATCAGCGCGACCGCGGCCGCCTGGAAGCCGTCGCCGAAGGCGAAGGACAGGCTCAGGATGTTCATGCCGACCTGGTGCGCGGCAAGTGCCGCGGTGCCCATGCGCGCCGCCATCAAAGCGGTCGCGAGGAAGCCGACGCGCAGGAAAATCTGCTCGATGAAGACAGAGTAGCCGACCTTGACGATCGACTTCAGCGCAGTCCAGGTGGGCTTCAGCTTTTCGGCAATGATGTACGGGATGCTGACGAAATTGTCCTTTTTCATGATCGAAAGGAAGGACATGACGCAGGCAACGACCGTGCCGAGGACCGTTGCGAGGGCGGCGCCGAACAGTTCGAGCCGCGGGAAGCCGAGGTGGCCTTCGATCAGCAGGTAGTTGAAGAGGATGTTGACGGCGGAGGACACGAGGTTCGTGCGCATCGTGATCTTCGTGTTGCCCGCGCCGCGCTGGGCCGAATTGATGCCCATCTGGAGCGTGTTGAAGATCATGCCGCCGATGATGACCTTGTAATATGTGACCGCGCCGTCGTGCGTTTCCGGCTGCGAGCCGCACATGCGGACGACCGGGTCCGCGATCGCGACCATGACGGTGCTGATGACGGCACAGAGGATCACGTTCACGACGAGGGACGTATAGAGGATCTCGTTCGCGCTTTTTTTGTTGTTCTCGCCGCGGCGTCTGGCGACGAGGGCGGAGTTCGAGATATTCAGCGCGATGAACATCGCGAGAGCGATGAACTTCGGCTGGGTCGTCAGGCCGACCGATGCGACGGCGGCGGATCCTAAGTTGCTGACCATGTAGGCGTCGATGATGCCGGCCAGTGCGACGAAGAACGACTCGACGACGGAGGGCCACGCCATGCGGAAGGTGGTGGATACGATTTTCTGGTCGAATTGACGGAACATGGGATCTCTTTCCAAACGAATATCAAATATCTTAATCAGCAAACGATATTATACAATATTCGCCCGGAAAGCGCAAGGAACTGCTGGAAGAAAAGCGAAGAAAAAAGTGCAGAAAAAAGAGCACAAAAAGCCTCCGGATTTGGTGATGATTCAAATCCGGAGACTTTTTCGGTGTGTATGTGCGGAAAGAGGGGCGTTCCGCCAGGCCGGGGGCTTGGCGTCGGGCCGGCGCCCGTCAGATCGTCAGTGTGACGCGGCAAGCCGGGGCCCGTCAGATCGTCAGTGTGACGCGGCAGACCGGCGCGTCCGTCAGCGGCACGGTATTGCCCGCAACAGCCCTTCCGTCCACGGAAAGGCCTTTCTCTTCGCCGCGCCGGACCGTGATCTCGAAACGGGTGTTCCGGAAAAGGCGTACGGCGTCAAAACCGTCCAAAAAATCAGGCAGGCACGGATCGACGACCAGTCCGTCGTAATCCGGGCGGATGCCGAGGATGCCCTGGCTTGCCGCGACGAAGGACCAGGCGGCCGTGCCGGTCAGCCAGGCGTTCTTGGCTTCCCCGTAGGTCGCGGCGTCCCGCCCCGCGATCGTCTGGCTGTAGCAGTACGGCTCGGTGCGGTGGATCTCGCTCTTGTCCTCGATGTACGCGGGGGCGTTCCGCCGGTACAGGCCGAACGCGCCGTTCCCGTCCTTCAAGGTGCAGTACGCGAGCGTGACCCAGGGGTTGTTGTGGCAGAAAACGGAACCGTTCTCTTTATAGCCGGGCGGGTACGAAGAGACCTCGCCGAGGTAGTCCCTGTATTCGGAATAGCAGGGGTGCAGGATCTCGATGCCGTAGTCGTTGCCGAGCAGCGCTTCGGTCGAAGCGAGCGCGCGCTTTCCGTAGCCGGCGCCGCCGATCCCGGCCATCACGCAGAAGCCCTGCGGCTCGATATAGATCTGTCCCTCGTCGTTTTCGGCGCTGCCGACAGGGCGGCCGAACGCGTCGTATGCCCGGCGGAACCATGCGCCGTCCCAGCCGTACCGGAGCACGGCCTGTTCCGTCTCTTCGACGGCGCGGAGGATGCCGTCGGCTTCCTCCGGAAGGCCGATGCGCGTGCAGAGCGCGGCGTATTCCCGGCCGTATTTCACGAACATGCCGGCAATGAACACGCTTTCCGCCTTCCCGCTTTCGAAAGTCGACGCGGTCTGGAAGTTTTCGCCGGGCTCATGGCTGAAGCAGTTCAGGTTCAGGCAGTCGTTCCAGTCGGCGCGGCCGATCAGCGGCAGTCCGTGCGGGCCCCTGTGCGTGACCGTGTAGCGCAGGCTGCGGCGAAGATGCTCCAGAAGCGGCGCCTCGGAGCCGGGCACATTGTCGAACGGCGTCGGTTCGTCGAGGATCGAAAAATCGCCGGTCTCCCGGATATAAGCGCAGGTGCAGGCGACGAGCCAGAGCGGATCGTCGTTGAAGCCACCGCCGATGTCATTGTTGCCGCGTTTGGTGAGCGGTTGGTACTGGTGGTAGCAACCTCCATCGGGGAACTGGGTGGATGCAATGTCGATGATGCGCTGACGTGCACGGCTGGGCACCTGGTGAACAAAGCCCACGAGGTCCTGGTTCGAATCGCGGAAGCCCATACCACGACCCACTCCACTCTCGAAGAACGAGGCCGAACGAGAGAAGTTGAACGTGATCATGCACTGGTACTGGTTCCAGATGTTGACCATGCGGTCGAGACGTGCATCGCCACTGCTC
>JAGDBR010000054.1 GCA_017958935.1 Lachnospiraceae bacterium
CCGCGAAGCTCCCGGCCAGCCTTGTTCTGGCGCTTGTCTTCCGCGGCAGCGAGATCTTCGCGCCCGCCGGCGACACCGTCCTGCTGGAAGGCGACATCGTCGTCGCGGTCGTCACGCGGGATACCCGCCGCACGGTCGACAAGATCTTCCCCGCGAAATAACGCTTCCGGCTTATGAATCACAGGCTTATCCTTTTCTTCATCTGCGTGATCTCCGCCGCGGTCGGTCTCATGGAGACCGTTTCCGGCATCATCGGATTTTTCTGTCAGGACGCGCCGGGCGACATTCGCGCGCTCCTGATCTGCGCTGCCGCCACGCTCGTCGCCGGGTCCGCGGGGTGCGCCGCCTTCCGGCCCCGTACGGAACAGCATCGCAGGGCCGGGCTCCGCGAAGGTTATGCCGTCGCGGCGTTCGGATGGCTTGCCGCTTCGGTCCTGGGCGCCCTGCCGTTCTTTTTCGTGGTCGGGATGCCGTGGTACGACGCCCTTTTCGAGTCCGTCTCCGGGTTCACGACGACCGGGGCCGCGCTGATCCACCGCGGATACCGCCTGATGAACGGGGCCGTGCTGCCGGACGGCGTGGAGAGCCTGCCGCGCGGCGTGGTGTTCTGGCGTGCGCTGGAGTCGTGGCTGGGCGGCATGGGGATCGTGGTGCTCGCACTGGCGGTCCTGCCGATGTTCAACCGCGGCGGCCAGATGCTGTACAACGCGGAGACGCCCGGTCTGAAGTCATCAGACACCCAGATCGCCCCGCGCATTACCTCTTCCGCGAAGATCCTGTGGATGATCTACTTCGGGCTTACCGCCAGCGAGGTCGTGCTGCTTCGCTTCGCGGGAATGAGCCTCTTCGAGGCCGTCTGCAATTCCTTCACCACGATCTCGACCGGCGGCTTCTGCACGCGGCAGGACAGCATTGCGGCGTTTCACAGCACCCCGATCACGCTGATCGTCATGTTCTTCATGTTCGTTTCCGGCATCAATTTCTATCTGCATGTGCGGCTCCTCTCCGGCAAGACGCTGTCGTATTTGCGAGACGAGGAGTTCCGCGTGTATGCCTCGATCCTGGCGGGCGTCGGCTGCATCATCGCGATCTCACTGCTGTTTCAGGGGCAGACGTATCACGTCGATTCGGAGCAGGGCTTCGGCTCGTCCATGAAGGTCGTCGGATGCGCGTTCCGCGATGCGGCGTTCCAGACGACCTCCCTTATGACGTCCACCGGGTTCGCGATCGGAGACTATTGCGCCTGGCCGTCCATCGCGGTCGCGCTGCTCCTCGGCATTTCCGTCATCGGCGGCTGCGGAGGCTCGACGGCGGGCGGTCTCACATGCGTCCGCGCGCTGCTGGTTTGGCGGCAGAGCCTGACCGAAGTCAAACACAACATCTTCCCGCAGCTCGTTACGGGCGTGGATCTGAACAACGTCCGCATGAAGGCGCCGGCAGTCCAGAAGACCGTCGCGTTCTTTGCCGCCTACATCGGCGTCATCCTGGCCTTTGCCCTGCTGATCCCGGCCGTATGTCCGGATTGTGCCTGGGAATCCGCCCTGTCGATCTCCATCACCAGTCTCAGCAATGTCGGCCCCGGTGCGGCGCAGGTCGGTCCGGCATGCGATTTCGACTGGCTCAATCCGGCGGCAAAACTCCTCTCCGCCTTCGAAATGCTTATCGGCCGTCTTGAGCTTTTCACGATCCTCGTGCTCTTCCTGCCGTCCTTCTGGCGCAAGTGAGCGGGCTTTTTCCCTCGATTCTCCGATTGGCCGGCTCCGTTTAAAACGGGATCGCCGGAACCGTGTCGGGTACGATTCCGGCGTTTCATGCAGAGCGGTCCCGCCGCGATTTTCCGCGGTCGGCCGCGGGCGTCAATCTTTTCTGCGTCCGATCTTGATCTTTTCGTCCGGCACCTGGAAGACATCGTCGCTGAACGTGACATTGAGCTCAAATTCGCGCAGGAGGATGACTTCGTGACGGTCCTCGCCGATGGTCGTCTTGGTGATGGTCGGCATCAGGACGCCGCTGCGTTTTTCGAAGCGGTCGGGCAGGGCGACGTTATGGAATTCCTGGCCGTCGTCGGTGTAAAGGATGGTTTCCATCTTCGTCGTGATGAACGTGTTGGGGTTGACGTACATCACATACGGCGCGATTTCGACGTCGTCGGCACGGTAGACGACGCGGTAATGGCGCGCGCCGCGGAGGTAGACCGTGGAGATTTCGATGGTGCTGAAGACATCCTCAAGGTTTTTGTTCGGGTGTGAGAACGAGTTGAAGATGTAGAAGAGACGGAGCTGGTGGCCCGTGATCTCGGTGGCCTTGCTCTTTTTCGGGTCGATGGTCCATGCGCGCCCTTCCTTGAAAAGCAGCGATGCGAACGGTTCGCCGTTGCGGTAGGAGATCTGGCGCTCGAAGTCGGGCTTGCGGAACTTGATCTCGGATTCGTACTGGTCGACGGAGGTCCTGGTGCGCTGGGTGAACGGATTGTCGTCGACGTCCTTCTGGGATTCCTCCACGATGACCTGGCGGAGGATGTAGGATTTTGCGTTTTTGAAGTTGCCTTCGGGGTCGGTCGCCGCGTCCATGTGCTTGATCAGCTGTTCCACTGTGAGATCGGCGGGTTCGCCGGGATCGTTCAGCCCGAGCATCTCTTCGATTTCGGTATCGGAGAGTTTGCACGCGGGGAGCATGGCGCAGAAGACGAAAAGAAAAAGAACGGAAGAGAGGAATCTGGTCATGTGAGAAAGCCTTTCCGGGAGGTTCATGAAAAAAGAAGTCA
>JAGDBR010000055.1 GCA_017958935.1 Lachnospiraceae bacterium
TGCACCGCCTCGTCAAGTACATCGGCGGCTACAACGCGGTCCTGCGCGGCGCTGACGCGATCGTCTTCACGGCCGGCGTCGGCGAGAACGGTTCGCTGGTCCGCAGCATGACCTGCGAGTATCTGTCCTTCCTCGGCGTGAAGATCGACGAAGAAGTGAACAAAAAGACGCATGGCGACGCGGCTGTGCTGTACACGCCGGATTCTGCGATCAAGGTCGCGGTCATCCCGACGAACGAAGAGCTCGCGATCGCGCGCGACACGTTATCTTTTGCAAAATAACTCTTGACAGGGAGCCTGTTTTGCCGTAGAATAATGCCTGTTCCGAAAAAAACGGAACAGGTCATGGACGATTAGCTCAGCTGGTATGAGCATTCGCTTGACGTGCGAAGGGTCACAGGTTCGAGCCCTGTATCGTCCATACAGCAGGAACTCCCGATGATGTTTTTCATCGGGAGTTTTGCATTTTCACGGAACGGAAAAAGGAATGGCTAACGACCTTTCGAAAATCAGGAATTTCTGCATCATTGCCCACATCGATCACGGCAAGTCGACGCTCGCGGACCGCATCATCGAGATGACCGGTCTTCTGACCGCGCGCGAAATGCAGGACCAGGTGCTGGACAACATGGACCTCGAGCGGGAGCGCGGCATCACGATCAAGGCGCAGGCCGTGCGCACCGTCTACAAGGCGAAGGACGGGGAGGAGTACATCTTCAACCTGATCGACACGCCGGGGCACGTGGACTTCAATTACGAGGTCTCGCGCGCACTTGCCGCCTGCGACGGCGCGATCCTCGTCGTGGACGCGGCGCAGGGCATCGAGGCGCAGACGCTCGCGAACGTCTACATGGCGATCGACCATGACCTGGAGGTCTTCCCGGTCATCAACAAGATCGACCTGCCTTCGGCGGACCCGGAGGGCGTCGCGCACGAGATCGAGGACGTCATCGGCATCGAGGCGCTCGACTGCCCGCGCATTTCCGCGAAGACCGGCGACCACGTGGAGGACGTGCTCGAAGCGGTCGTCGAGAAGATCCCGGCGCCGAAGGGCGACGCGGACGCGCCGCTGAAGGCGCTGATCTTCGATTCGGTCTATGACCCCTACAAGGGCGTCATCGTGTTCGTCCGCGTGATGGACGGCACCGTGAAGCCCGGGACGCGCATCCGCATGATGGCGACCGGCGCGGAGGCGGACGTCGTCGAGACGGGCTTCTTCGGCGCGGGGCAGTTCATTCCCTGCGACGAGCTGTCGGCGGGCATGGTCGGCTACATCACGGCCTCGATCAAGACGCTCGGCGACACCCGGGTCGGCGACACGGTCACGACGGCCCAGCGGCCGGCCGCGGAAGCCCTGCCGGGCTACAAGAAGGTGCAGCCGATGGTCTACTGCGGCATGTATCCGGCGGACGGCGCGCATTACCAGGACCTTCGGGACGCCCTGGAAAAACTGAAGCTGAACGACGCTTCCCTGTTCTATGAGCCGGAGACTTCGGTCGCGCTGGGCTTCGGTTTCCGCTGCGGCTTCCTCGGTCTTCTCCACCTGGAGATCATCGAGGAGCGCTTGGAGCGCGAATACAATCTGGACCTCGTCACGACGGCCCCGTCCGTCGTCTACCGGATCCACAAGCTCGACGGGACGGTCATCGAACTCACGAACCCGACGAACATGCCGGATCCTTCGGAGATCGACTACATGGAGGAGCCGGTCGTCTCGGCCGAGATCATCGTGACGAAGGAATACATCGGCTCGATCATGGACCTCTGCCAGGAGCGGCGGGGCACCTACCGGTCGATCGAATACATCGAGGCGAGCAGGGCGCTGCTGAAGTACGACCTGCCGCTCAATGAGATCATCTACGACTTTTACGACGCGCTGAAGTCCCGTTCGCGCGGGTACGCGTCGTTCGACTACGAGCTGTCGGGGTACGTCCCGTCGAAACTCGTGAAGCTGGACATCCTCGTGAACCGCGAGGAGATCGACGCGCTGTCGTTCATCGTCTTCGCCGACTCGGCCTACGAGCGCGGGCGGAGGATGTGCGAGAAGCTGAAGGAAGAGATCCCGCGGCACCTGTTCGAGATCCCGATCCAGGCGGCGATCGGATCGAAGATCATCGCGCGCGAGACCGTGAAGGCGGTGCGCAAGGACGTGCTCGCGAAGTGCTACGGCGGCGACATCACGCGCAACAAGAAGCTGCTGGAGAAGCAGAAGGAAGGCAAGAA
>JAGDBR010000056.1 GCA_017958935.1 Lachnospiraceae bacterium
GATGTACAGTACAGCGCCGAACAGTGATGCGAGCGCGTAGATGTGCTTTACGAAGACATAAGGCGGTTCGTTCGCGAAGACGTCGCGCAGGATCCCGCCGCCGACGCCGGTGATCACGCCGACGAAGGCCGCAAGGAAATAGTTCTGCGGGAAGATCGCGAGCGCCTTGCCCGTGCCGACGGCCGTGAAGATGCCGAGGCCGATGCTGTCGGCCAGCAGCATGATCTTCACATCGTTGAACAGGAACGTGCGGACCGGGCGGATGCAGATCAGCGTGCAGACGATCAGCGCCGCGAACGCGCAGGTCGGATCGACGAACATGGCCGGCGGGACCTGGTCCAGCAGAAGGTCGCGGATGACGCCGCCGCCGACGGCGGTCGTGACGCCCAGAACGAAGACCCCTAAAAGGTCCATTTTATGCTTGACGGCGACCTGGCAGCCCGAGATCGCGAATGCGACGGCGCCGAGGATCTCCAGAATGACGATGACTGTTTCCATAGTGCTCTCCGGTTTTTTGAATTGACCGTTCCACATTGTACGGCAGGGGAGCGGGAAACACAAGCGGAAAATGCGCGGTACCGCGATTTTTCGTGAAAATATTCCTTTACAAAACATTTCTTTCGTGCTATAGTATCGAATGTTCGCCCGGGCTTCGCCGTCCGACACTCCGACGGCAGCGCAGTCCAGGGTCAGTATCAATAAAGGAGAAAAGACATGATTTCGATAGAGAAGAAGGCAGAACTGATCGCCACCTACGGTTTGAAGGAAGGCGACACGGGTTCCCCGGAAGTGCAGATCGCGATCCTGACGGAGCGCATCAAGGAGCTCACGGAGCACCTGAAGACGAATAAGAAAGACAACCACTCCCGCAGAGGCCTGTTCATGATGGTCGGTCAGAGACGTGGTTTGCTGGATTATCTGATGAGAAAAGACATCAATCGCTATCGTGCGATCGTCGAAAAGCTCGGCTTAAGAAGATAATACGGTTCATACAAGAGGGGCGGCGTCAGTCGTCCCTCTTATGATGATAAAAAGAAAGTAAAAAACGTAGACGCAGGCGCGTCGAGAAGGAGAAAAAATGGGTGAGTTCAAAACTTATGAAATGGACCTCGCCGGCCGGAAACTGTCCGTGGACATCGGCCGCGTGGCAGCACAGGCCAACGGTGCGGCATTCATGCACTATGGCGATACGACGGTCCTCGTGACCGCGACGGCTTCGAAGGAGCCGAGGGAAGGGATCGATTTCTTCCCGCTTTCGATCGATTTTGAAGAGAAGATGTACGCTGTCGGAAAGATCCCCGGCGGCTTCAATAAGCGCGAAGGACGTCCGTCCGAGCACGCGGTCCTGACGAGCCGCGTCATCGACCGTCCGATGCGTCCCCTGTTCCCGAAGGATTACCGGAACGACGTCGTGATCAACGCGCTCGTCATGTCCGTCGAGCAGGACTGCGGCCCAGAAGTCACCGCGATGATCGGTGCTTCGATCGCCGTTTCGATCTCGGACATTCCGTTCGACGGCCCGATCGCCGCGACGCAGGTCGGCCTCGTGAACGGCGAGTTCTGCATCAACCCGACGCAGGAACAGCGCAAGAATTCGGACCTGGCCCTGACGGTCGCGTCCACCCGCGACAAGGTCATCATGATCGAAGCCGGCGCGAATGAAGTGCCGGAAGACAAGATGACGGAAGCCATTTACCTCGCGCATGAAGTGAACGGCGAGATCATCCGCTTCATCGACCGGATCGTGGCCGAGTGCGGAAAACCGAAGCATTCTTATGAATCGCACGTGGTGCCGGAAGACCTGTGGAACGACATGGTCACCGTGTTCCCGGCGGAATACATGGAAAACGCCGTCTTCACCGATGAGAAGCAGATTCGCGACAACAACATCTTCGCGATGAAGGAAGCGCTTCGCGCCCGCTACGCCGAAGAGCATGCCGACTGGATCCCGTACATCGACGAAGCGCTGTACAACTACCAGAAGAAGACGGTCCGCAAGATGATCCTGAAGGATCACAAGCGTCCGGACGGCCGCGAGCTGACGCAGATCCGTCCGCTGGCCGCCGAAGTCGACATCATCCCGCGTACGCACGGTTCCTCGATGTTCACGCGCGGACAGACGCAGATCTGCGATGTCTGCACGCTGGCGCCGCTTTCCGAAGCGCAGAAGCTGGACGGTCTCGATCCGACGCAGACCGCGAAGCGCTACATGCATCAGTACAATTTCCCGGCCTACTCGGTCGGTGAAGCGCGTCCGAACCGTACGCCGGGCCGCCGTGAGATCGGCCATGGCGCACTCGCGGAGCGCGCGCTGCTCCCGGTCCTTCCGTCCGAGGAAGAGTTCCCGTACGCGATCCGCTGCGTCTCCGAGACGTTCGAATCGAACGGCTCCACGTCGATGGCTTCGACCTGCGCGTCCTGCATGTCCCTGATGGCGGCGGGCGTCCCGATCAAGGCCATGGTCGGCGGCATTTCCTGCGGTCTCGTGACCGGCGACACCGATGACGATTACGTCCTGCTGACCGATATCCAGGGGCTCGAAGACTTCTTCGGCGACATGGACTTCAAGGTCACCGGCACGCACAAGGGCATCACGGCGATCCAGATGGACATCAAGATCCACGGTCTGACCCGTTCGATGGTCGAAGGTGCGTTCCGCCGCTGCAAGGACGCCCGTTTCTTCATCATGGACAACGTCATGTCCAAGGCGATCGCGGAGCCGCGTCCGGAGCTTTCTCCGTACGCACCGAAGATCATCACGGTCCAGATCGACCCGCAGAAGATCGGCGACGTCGTCGGCAAGCAGGGCAAGGTCATCAACAAGATCATCGAAGAGACCGGCGTGAAGATCGACATCTCCGAAGACGGCACCGTTTCGATCTGCGGCGTGGATCCGGAGATGATGGACAAGGCGAAGAACTACGTCGAGCTCATCGCCAGCGAGTTCTTCGAGGGCCAGAAGCTGACCGGCAAGGTCGTTTCGATCCGCGAGTTCGGCGCGTTCCTGGAGTTCGCACCGGGCAAGGAAGGCCTTGTCCACATCTCGAAGGTCGCGAAGGAGCGCATCAACCGCGTCGAGGACGTCCTGACGCTCGGCGACGTCGTGAACGTCGTCTGCCTCGGCAAGGACAAGATGGGCCGCTTCTCGTTCTCCATCAAGGATGCGAACAAAGAGTACAAGCCGAAGCGCGGCGCGGATGACGCGGAGTAAGACGGAGGCTTTGTAAACAGGCTGAAAGAGCCGCATTTGTTTGACGCAAATGCGGCTCTTGTGTTATGATAAACAGTACGGGACAATGACGCGAAGATCCGCGGCGGCGTTTCGAAATGACCGTGATGCGGGAGAGGACCATGCGGCTGGACAAGTGCCTGTCGACGCTCGGCGTCGGCTCGAGAAAGTACGTGAAAGAACTGATCGCATCCGGGGCGGTCTCGGTCAACGGGGCCGTGGTCCGGACAGCCGACACGGCGGTGACGGAGCAGGACGAGATCCTGCTGAACGGTTCGCCGGTCGCGCACGAGGCGTTCGAGTACTATCTTCTGTACAAACCGGCCGGTTACCTTTCCGCCTGCAGCGATCCGCGGAAGCCCGTCGTCATGGAACTCGTGCCGTCGAAGCGGAAGGACCTGTTCCCGGTCGGAAGGCTAGACTTCGACACCGAAGGCCTGCTGCTGATCACGAACGACGGCGAACTGAACCACC
>JAGDBR010000057.1 GCA_017958935.1 Lachnospiraceae bacterium
AGCCCCACCTGCTACATGAGGTCCCGCGACTTCGTAACCGCTAACGCCCTCTCCCAGCCGGACAGGACGAGTGCGCTCTCGACGTTCTCGGCCACCGTATTGCCCGGCAGAATACCGTAGTCCTGGGAAATGAAGCTGATCAGATCCCTGCGGTACCGTTCCCAGTCCGCCGCGTCGTAATGCGACGTCGGCTGGCCCATGACCAGCATCTCGCCGCTCTCGTACGGCAGCATGCCGCCGATGACGTTGGCAAGCGTGGATTTTCCGCTGCCGTTCTCGCCCGTGACCGCAGCAAACTCGCGCGTCGAGAACGACAGGCTGACGTCCGTCAGTCCCATGACGACGGCCGTCTGGGACGCGTAGTATTTCGAGATATGCTGAAGTTCAAGCGCTTTCATGTATTCTCCTGCCGTGTTTCGCGCTGTTTTCCGAAGCGCTCCACGGCTCTTTTCCACCCGCCGCAGTAATAGTAAATCGCGATCGCGGCCGACCGGATGAACGCGGCGATCAGCAGCGCGTAAAAGATGCCCTGCCACTTCCCGGTCCGGACGCCGAGGAAATAAGCCAGCGGGATCCGCGTGAACGCGCCGAACTGTGCGGTGACCATCGGCACGACGGACTTTCCGGCGCCGCGCATCGCATTGACCAGGACGCGGTCCGTCCCGTGGAACAGGCACTGGAAGCTCATGATCGACAGGCCCGTCGCCGCCATCATGATCACCTCCGGGTTATCGGTGAACAGGCGCGGAAGCCAGCCCTTCGTCAGCTGGATGAAGCCGATCATGAAGACGCCGAGGCCCGTCAGGCTGAGGATCGACAGGTTGATGCCCTTCCGGATGCGGTCCATTTTGAACGCGCCCATGTTCTGTCCGACGAAGGTGCAGACCGCCGTCGACAGCGCGATGACCGGGATGTTGATCAGGTCGTCCAGTTTGGTGACGACCGAGTTCGCCGAGATCATGCTCTGTCCGAAGTAATTGACCGACGTCTGCACGAAGATCGCGGCAATGGAATTCCCGATGTTCTGGATGGCCGCCGGGATGCCGATCGTCAGCACCCGCTTCTGCTCCGCGCGGTCCGGCTTCAGGATCCTGAAGCTGACGCGCACGCCGTAGCCGCCCCGGTTGATCCTGAAGATCACGCCGATCGCGGAAACGAACTGGGAAAAGGCCGTGGCCGCGGCGACGCCGAAAACGCCCAGACCCAGCAGCAGGACGGCCGCGAGGTCCAGCAGGACGTTCAGCACGCTGCAGAAAACGAGGAAATAGAAGGGCCACTTCGCGTCCCCCATGTTCCGCAGGATGCCCGAGCCCATCTGATAGGCGAGGTTCCCGAGCGTTCCGATGAAGATGATGTTCGTATAGACGACGGCGTCCGGCAGGATCTCCTCCGGCGTGTCCAGCACGCGCAGCAGCGAAGGTCCCAGCGCGAGGCCCGCGACCATGACGAACAGGCCGCACACGATCACGAGGAAGCCGATCGTATCGACGCCTTTCTGCACGCCCTCCATGTCCTTCGCGCCCATGTGCTGGGCGATCACGACGGCGCCCGTCGACAGGCTGATGAAGAACAGGTTGACGATCGTGTGGACCGGGGCCGTCGAGGAGACGGCCGAAAGCGCCTCGTCCGACACGAACTTGCCGACGATGACCGAATCCGCCACATTGTACAACTGCGTGATGACCGTCCCCAGCAGGATCGGGACCGCGAACGCGATCAGGCTCCTGAAGATCGGCCCCTGTGTCAGATCCATCTTTTTTCCGGGTGCTCTCACGGACGGTCCTTTCCTGCTGTGCAATGGCGGCTGCCCCGTGCCGGACCGGGTCCGTCAAAACGGGGCGGATGAACAAATTGGCTCTTTACGAACCGTCCTCGGACAGTCGATAAAGAGCCAATGGCAAACGCGGAGAAGATGGGATTTGAACCCATGCACGGCTACTAACCGCCTACTCCCTTTCCAGGGGAGCCCCTTCAACCACTTGGGTACTTCTCCAAAAGTTGAAATGCAGCAATATTCGGGAATACAGAGTGCGGGAGGCCTCAGACGCGACCCCCGCAGGGGAAGCGGAGAGGAAGGGATTCGAACCCTTGTGCCCTTGCGGACAAACGGTTTTCAAGACCGCCTCGTTATGACCGCTTCGATACCTCTCCAAAACGGCCTATTCAAAATAGCATAATCACGGTGAAAAGTCAACTGTTTTCCGCGCCGAAAACCCGCTCCGCTTCCCGTGAAACGGGTTTACATCTGATGACGCCTGTTTTATAATGAACGAAATACTTCTGATTCAGATCTGAGGAGACCTTGCCATGAATATCGATTGGAACAATCCGGATCCCGCCCTGCTGACCGCCCTGTACGTTACCGGCGCGGTCACGCTGGTGCTCGGCATCCTTACGCTCATCGCTGCCTGGAGGATCTACGTGAAAGGCGGCGAACGCGGCTGGAAGGTCCTGATCCCGATCATGAGCAGATATGCGTTCTACAAGATCGTCTGGGACAAGAACGTGTTCTGGGCCGATCTTCTGCTGGAAAGCGCAGGCGTCGTACTGCTCGGGTTTTCGGGCGGCAGCCTGCTGGACCGGTACGCGCCGGCGATTTCGGCGGCCGGCCTTCCGCTGCCGGATCTGAAGCCGTACCTGATCGGCAGCGGCACGGCGCTCCCGTCCTGGTGCTGCCTCATCGCGTTCATCCTGCTCGCGGCCGTCAGCGTCATCCGGCTGATCCGGACCTATAAGCTGTCGAAATCGTTCGACCACGGTTTCCTTTTCTTCCTCTGCCTGCTCTTCTTCCCGATCATCTCGCTCCTGGTCCTGGGTTTCGGCAAGCATCAGTTCTACGTCGGACCGAACCGGACCGTCACCGTCGAGAACATGGAGCGCATCCGCTGAGACGTTAAAAGACCTCCGCACATCCGCGGAGGTTTTTTCATATTCCTTCATAATTAAAGTCCGGGATGAAGCTTTTGTCCTGCGTCTTCCCTTCCTGGATGTACGCGTTCGTCACGCCGAGGTCCAGCGCGGTGCTCACGAGCCGGCCGTACTCTCTTTTCGTGACGCGCCGGTTCAGCTCCGGATAAGCGTCGAACGTCTTCATCGGCGTGTACTGGTTCATCAGGCTCAGATACACGCGGTCCCCGTATGTTTTGTATACTTCGCGCACGACGGCCGCCGAATTCTTCACATGCCCCGGCAGCAGCAGGACCCGGACGATCACGCCTTTCTGCAGGATCCCCGCTTCGTCGAACACGCACTGCGGCTGCTGACGGACCATTTCCGCCAGCGCTTCCTTCGCGCGTTCCGGATAATCCGGCGCGTGCGAGAACGCGGCCGCAAGAGCCGCGTCGCTGTACTTGAAATCCGTCAGATACACGTCGATGACGTCCCGGAGCGCATGCAGCGTTTCCGCGGACTCATACCCGCTGCAGTTATAGACCGCCGGGATGCGCAGGCCCTGCGCCTTAGCGCTTCGCAGCGCTTCTCGTATCTGCACCGGATAATGGCTCGGCGTCACGAGGTTGATGTTGTGCGCGCCCTGCGCCTGAAGCTCCAGGAAGATCTCCGACAGCCGCGACACCGGGACCGGCTTTCCGACCCGGGCGTTCCGGATCGGTTCGTTCTGGCAGTAGATGCAGCGCAGGTTGCAGCCTGAAAAGAAGACCGCGCCGGATCCGGCCGTCCCCGAAATGCAGGGCTCCTCATAAAAATGGAGCGCCGCGCGGGCAAGCAGCACCGCTTCTCCGGCAACGCCGCAGAAGCCCTTTTCGTTTGCAGTCCGGTCGACATGGCACGCGCGCGGGCAGACCGCGCAGTCCTTCAGTTCCATGCGCTCCATTGTACACCGCCCCTTGCGAAAAATCCACCTTTTTCCGTACTTGACCTACCGTTCGTTCCTGCTTATAATGAAGTTGGCAGCTAGCAGTGCTTACTTCATTCTGATCCGACAGAGGGAAACCTCCGTCTTACAGTGCTGTGATATCGCCGTCTGGGGCAGCTAATCGGGTTTACTTCACTCCGGTAAAAGATCAATCCGATGATACGCCCCTTTTTTTTGACATCATCGCCGCCTGACGGGCGGCAGGCTCATACAGGAGGTCCTGTCCATGGAAAAGCTTTACAAAGACTATCTCTTCGACAAACACATCCTGGTCAACGACGCAGGCCCCGAGGATCATGCCGCGGAGGTCTGGTTCGCGCTGGCCAATCTGCTGGAGATCCGCGTGTCGAAAGGCCGTGAGTTCCTGCACCGCGACATGATCCCCTACGCCGAGGAGCGGCTCGGCAAGAAAGTGCCGAAGCCCTTCTACCTCGGGTTCCCGCAGACCGTGCGCGAGCTGACGCCCGACCGGCTGCTCTTCGACCAGATCGTGCATTACGCGATCACTTACGGCTTCGGCCGTTTCGACGAGCCGGGGCATTCCGTGATGGAAGGACAGTTCGAGCGCCTCGCGTTCCAAGAGGACGCCCGCGTGCTGGATTTTGAAGCCGTGAGCGCGGAGGAAGCCGAGAAGCGACTGTTCGAAGCGGTCAAGGACCTGGCGTCCGGCACCCGCCCCTTGAATGCGTATCATTTCGACGTGCTCCTCGCGTATGTGAAGGAGCACGGCACGGACGGGCTGACCTTTGCTTCTCAGGACACGAAGATCCGCCTGCTCATCGAAACGGAGGACCTGTCCCTTGCCGACGGGCTCTACACGAGCGACGTGCTGAAGGTCGTCGAGCGGCTGTATTTCAAGCGTTACGTGGAGAAGAACAAGACCGCGCAGGATTTCAGCGTGAAGAAGCTGAACCTGCCGAACCGGGACCGCAAATTCCTGACGGCGCTGCTTCGCCGGACGCTGAACGACGGAAGAGACTTCCGGAGCTGCTATGAAAAGCAGGCCCTCTGGAGCGGTTTCCTGCATCACATCCATTTCCTGCCGCTGACGGAGCGGGAGGCGCTCTTTGCCGACGCGATGCGAAGCGGCAGGAACGCGTCCGTTTACGCGGAGACGGAAGCCCTGATCGCACAGGGCGATCCGGACGGCGCGCTCTGGGCGCTCTACCGCGGAAAAGGCGCCGGCGCCGTGCTGCGCCAGGCGAATTACCTGAGGAGCCGCGGCGCGTCGGCGGATGCGGTCGCCGCCTGCATGAAAGACAGCGG
>JAGDBR010000058.1 GCA_017958935.1 Lachnospiraceae bacterium
GATGCAGGTGCGGAAAACGGCAGCGGAGCGGAAGAACCGCTCTTTCTGGACGCGCAGTACGTCGAGCTGCCGGACCGGCGCAGCATTGGCAAAGAGGTACGATGAGATGGCCGGACTGACAGGCGGCTGGGCGGAGGCCCTGAAGGGCGAATTCCGGAAACCCTATTACCGCGAGCTTTACGAAAAGATCAAAGAGGAGTATCATACACAGGTAGTCTATCCGCCGTCGGACGAGATCTTCACGGCTTTCCACCTGACACCGATCGAGAAGGTCAAGGTCGTGATCCTCGGACAGGACCCGTACCATGAGCCCGGCCAGGCGCACGGCCTGAGTTTTTCCGTGAAGGCGGGCGTCGACCTGCCGCCGTCGCTGCAGAACATCTACCAGGAACTGCACGACGACGTCGGCTGCAGCATCCCGAAGACGGGCGACCTGACGAAATGGGCCGAGCAGGGCGTGCTGATGCTCAATACGCTGCTGACCGTCCGCGCGCACCGTGCGTTCTCCCATCAGGGGATCGGCTGGGAGCAGTTCACGGACGCCGCGATCCGGGCGCTGGACCGGCAGGAGCGGCCGATCGTCTTCATCCTGTGGGGACGGCCGGCGCAGCAGAAGAAAGTGCTGATCACGAATCCGAAGCGGCTGGTCATCGAATCGCCGCATCCGTCGCCGCTTTCGGCATACCGCGGCTTCTTCGGCAGCCGTCCGTTCAGGCGGACGAACGCCTGGCTGGAAGCGATCGGGCTTACGCCGATCGACTGGCAGATCTGAACATAGAACATACAGAGGGGGCATTTCCCATGAATTTCATCAACTGGCTGCGGGTCGTCGTGCTCGGCATCCTCGAAGGCATCACCGAGTGGCTGCCGATCTCGTCCACGGGACACCTGGTCCTGCTGGATGCGTTGTGGAAGGGCGACGCGGCGGTCTTTACCGAAAGCTTTACGAAGATCTTCGACGTCGTGATCCAGCTCGGCGCGATCCTGGCGGTCGTCACCGTCTTTTTCCACAAACTGAATCCGGTCTCGCAGTATAAAACGGACGTTCAGAAAAAGAACACCCGGAAACTCTGGCTGAAGATCCTGATCGCCGTGCTGCCCGCCGTCGTCGTGGGCCTGCTGCTGGACGACTGGATGGACGAGCACCTGTACACGCCGTGGGTCATCGCGTCGATGCTGATCCTGTACGGCGCGCTGTTCATCGTGATCGAAAAGATCGTGCTGAAGGACCGCGAGCCCGCGGTGACGCGTTTCGCGGGCCTGACCTACCGGATGGCGCTGATCATCGGTCTTGCGCAGTGCCTTGCGGTCGTGCCCGGCACCTCGCGTTCCGGCGTGACGATCCTGTGCGCCCTGCTGCTGGGCTGCAGCCGGTATCTCGCGACCGAATTCACGTTTTATCTCGCCATCCCCGTCATGCTCGGCGCCAGCGGGCTGAAGCTGTTCAAATATCTGTTCCTGGACAAGCTGTCGCTGTCCGGGGCCCAGATCGGCGCCCTTTTCCTGGCCAGTGCCGTGGCTTACGTTGTTTCGCTCTTTGTGATCCGGTTCATGATCAGGTATGTGAAAAGACATGATTTCACGGCCTTCGGCATTTACAGGATCGTGCTCGGCATCCTGGTGCTCGTGCTGTTCGGCTTCGTGATCCGCGGATAATGGAGCAGGGGAAGACGCATGAGAGTTAGATGTTTCAAGACAATCACGGCGCTTCTGCTCGTCCTTGTCCTGGCGGGCCGTCCGGCCTTCGCGTTTGCGGCGGAGGTGCCTTCGGGCACGCCGGTAGAGACGGTCTCGGTGCAGGAGAGCGATGTGGAAACGGGCACAGAGACGCCCGCACAGTCGTCCGAAGAGACTTCCGCCGACGCTTCCGGGGAAACGCCTCCGGAGGAACCGGCATCTTCGGATGCCCCGCAGGAGACGGACGCGCCGGCAACGGACCCTGTCCCTCCGGAAACGACGGCGGTGCCGCCCGAAAGCACGGCGCCCCCGGCGACGGAACCGTCCGTACCGGAAACGACGGTGCCCGAAGAGACGCCGACGGAAACGGAGCCCGAACCGCCCGTTGAAGTCATTGAGCTGAACGGGCCGGACATCAAGGCCCGGACCTACTGCGTGATCGACGCGGAAACGAACGAGATCCTGATCTCGAAGGATCCGCACAAACGGATGTACCCCGCGTCCACGACGAAGGTCATGACAGCGCTTCTGGTGCTGGAAAACATCGACGACCTGGACCAGACGCTGACGTTCACGAAGAGCGCGGTCCACATCGATCCGTCCAGCTCGACGCTCGGTCCGAAGGCCGGTGTCGGCGAAGTCATGACGGTGCGGGACGCCCTCTACGGCATGCTGCTGTCCTCGGCGAATGAATGCGGCGCGATGCTCGGCGAGTTCGTCGGCGGCAGCGAGGAAGCGTTCGCGGCGATGATGAATGCGCGGGCCGAGAAGATCGGCGCGCACGACACGCATTTCGTGAACGCGTACGGCATCCATCATCCGGACCATTATACGACGGCGTATGACCTCTGCCTGATCCTGAAGGAAGCGATGAAGAATCCGCGCTACCGGAAGCTGAACCAGACGGTCGAATACCGGATCCCGAAGACGAACATGTGCGGCGAGCGCCTCTGCGTCATGGGCCACGCGATGCTGAACGGCAGCGTCGAAGAGCGGGGCGTCATCGGCGGCAAGACAGGCTCCACGCCGCAGGCAGGCCGGTGCCTCGTCACCGCGGTCGACCGCGACGGGCTCTATACGGTCAGCGCGCTGATGAACTCCGACATCAACAGTTACTACAAAGACGAACAGGTGCTGCTGGAATACACGTACGGCTTCCACAACCGCCAGATCCCGCCCGTCGAATGGGTCCCCACCCATGATTTCGTGAAGGCCGCGGAGACCGTGAAGCTGCGGTATTCGCCCTCGCTTCTGGGCGCGGAATACGGCGCGTTCGAGAAGGGGCACACGCTGGAGCGTGCCGGCATCTACGGCGACTGGTCGCAGATCATCGTCGAGGGCGCGGGCGTGTTCTACGCCTATTCCGAATACGTGACCTCGCTGCAGCCGGAGAAGGTGCCGGAAACGACGCCCTACGCCTGGCCGACGGAGGCGCCGACGACCGAAGCCCCGACGACGGCGGCGGAAATGCCCGGAACAAAAAAACAGGAAGATACGGAAGAAAGAACTGCCCCGGCGACAGCCGAGAGCGGCACGGAGGAAGAAGACGTGAATGCGAATCAGGTACTGGAAATTCTGATGATCGTTCTGCCGGTCGTGATCATTCTGCTGCTGGCCCTGATCTGGGTGCTGGTCTACTTACGGCGCAAGAAACGCCGCCGCAGAAGGAAAAAGTAAGAAGAGAAGCAGCAGGCCGTTCTGCCCTGCACATGAAAAGACCCCGGAAAAGGATGCACCTAATTCCGGGGTCTTTTATCTTTTATGGACGTTAAGACGGGACAGAGGCTCAGTCTTCGTTGTCCCAGTTGTGGTAAACGTTCTGGACGTCGTCGTCTTCGTCCAGCAGGTCGAGGATGCGGTTGATGCACTTGATGTCCTGCGGATCGGTCAGCGTGACGTAGTTCTGCGGGATCATCGTGACTTCCGCGGAGGCCATCGGGATGCCCTGGGCGGAAAGCGCTTCGTAGACGGCCGGGAAATCGTCCGGCTCGGTCAGGATCTCGAAGGAGTCCTCTTCCTCGGAAAAGTCCGCTGCACCCGCGTCGAGCGCGAGCATCATCATCTCGTCCGGATCCATGTCGCATTCCTCGCGGTCCACGATGATCTGGCCCTTTTTATCGAAGGAGAAGGAGACGCAGCCGCTCGGGCCGAGGTTCCCGTTTCCCTTCGTGAACGCGGCGCGCACATTGGCGACCGTGCGGTTGCGGTTGTCTGTCAGGGCTTCAACGATGATCGCCGTTCCGGACGGAGCCGCGACCCAATCTCC
>JAGDBR010000059.1 GCA_017958935.1 Lachnospiraceae bacterium
CTGCCGACTCTCTGGATGACGCCGTCCTGCACGGCGACAGCGCTCTGCGGAGCCCATCCCGGTTCCATCGTATATACTTTTCCGTTATAAAAGATCGTATCCATCGCAAGCCTCCTGAAATGCCTGTAAACGCTTCTGCCGTAATCATATCATATCTTTCCGTGGTATAATATCTGTGTTATTGAAAGCACACAAAGGAGGAACCTATGAAAGTCCTGTTAGTAAACGGCAGCCCGCACAAAAACGGCACGACCTGGGCCGGGCTGGACGAGATCGCAAGAACGCTGGAAGCGGAAGGCATCGAGACCGAGATCTTCTGGATCGGGACGGATCCGGTCGGCGGCTGCATCGGCTGCGGTGCGTGCGAAGCGACCGGCCGCTGCGCGTTCGGAGGCATCGTCAACGAATTCTTAGATAAGGCGGAAAAGGCCGACGGCTTCGTCTTCGGCGCGCCCGTGCACTATGCGGGACCTGCAGGCAACATGAAGGCATTTTTGGACCGCGTATTCTATGCGGACGGCCACAGTTTCCGGCTCAAGCCCGGCGCCTGCATTGCGGCGGCCCGCAGGGCCGGCGTGGTCACGACCGTCGATGATCTCAATAAATACCTGACCATCAGCGAGATGCCCGTCGTCTCGTCCACCTACTGGAACATGGTCTTCGGATTCAGCGCCGAACAGGCGAAGCAGGACGCCGAGGGCATGCTCACCATGCGCAACATCGGCCGCAACATGGCGTATCTTCTGAAGTGCATGGAAACTGCCAAGGCTGCCGGCATCGAAAAACCCGGGGAAGAGCCCCGGGTCTGGACGCACTTTATTCGGTAACTTTTACTGAAGATCCCAATCGCTGCGGAGCACGGCATACAGGACCTTATCGCAGATACCCTGGTTATTCCTGTCCGCTGCACGCATCGTCCCTTCCCATTTCATGCCGGCTTTTTGCATGACCCGGCCTGATTTGGGATTGTTGCTGTCGTGATACGCCGCGATCCGGTTCATCCCGGCAACGCCAAACAGATAGTCCATGACCGCCGTCAGGGCTTCTGGCATGATCCCCTGCCCCCAGTAGGCTCTGCCCATGCAGTACCCGATGACGGCCTCGTCGATGTCCTCTCTCAGGTGCACGACAGAGATGTTGCCGATCACCCGGCCGGTGCTTTTCAGCTCGATGGCCCAATTGAAAGTGGCGCCGTCCTCATATTTCGCGACCCAGTCGTTCAGCAGCGCCCTGGTGGTTTCGACGTTCGTATGCGTCGGCCAGGTCAGATAGCGGGTCACTTCCGAATCGGACGCCCAGTTATGATACATATCATCCGCATCTTCAATCGTGAAACGCCGGAGCAGCAGTCTCGGCGTTTCTATCGTTCTTGTTCCGGTCTTATTCATCGCTCTTCCTCCGGTTCATGACTCCGCCAGCTTTGCCAGGGTCAGCGCGAGCCTGGCTGCGCACGGGACCATGGTATCCAGTTCCAGGTATTCTTCCGGCGAGCACATCATGCCGCCGGCGGGACCCATCCCGTCGATCGTGGGAACGCCGGCAGCGGAAACGAAATTCCCGTCGCTGACCCCGCCGGCCTCCACGAACCGGAACGGGATGCCCAGTTCCTCACCGGCCGCCTTCACCGTGTCGATCAGCTCCTGTGATCCGGCTGCAGGGCCCAGGGGAGGCCGGTTCAGCGTGATCGAATATTCGACCTTGATCCCTTCGTCCGTCATATCCAGGATCTTGCGGATCCCGGTCTCAACGCGCGTCCACTCTTCCATCGTGAAAAAGCGGACGTCGGCATAAAGCTCCGCGTAGTCGGGGATGACGATGCGGTTTTCCCCGCCGTTCAGCTTCGTTACGGAAACCGTCGTCCCCTTCTCAAAATCGTTCAGTCCGTTCAGAAGAAGCGCTTTCTTCGCCAGCGCCAGGACCGCGTTGCGGCCGGCCTGCGGTTCGTTCCCCGCATGAACTGCCCTGCCTCTCGCGGTGACCCGCACATACGCGTTCCCCTTGCGCCGGGTCACGACCGCCATACCCGGGCGGGAGCCTTCTGTCACAAGACACCAGTCGCAGCTGCGGCCTTCCTCTTCGATATCCCTGCGGACCGCCTCGCTTCCCTTCTCCTCGTCGCCGCTCAGAAAAACGCAGACTTCCGGACGGGCGATCTCCAGTTCGTCCAGGTCTTTGAGCGCATACAGGCAGTTTACGATGCAGGCTTTCATATCCAGGACGCCGTTGCCGGACGCACGGCCGTCCTCGATCGTAAACGGCTTGATATAGTCCGTTCCTTCCGGAAATACGGAATCGATATGGCAGATCAGGATCGCTTTCCCGTTTCCTGCGCCTTTCTTCCGCGCCACGACGCTGTTGCCCACGTTATCGCGTTCCAGTATATCGACCTCGAATCCAGCCTTTTCGAATTCCTTCCGAATCAGACGTCCCGCCTCATCGACTCCGGGTTTGAAGTCGGAACTCGTATTCCGCTCCACCAGGTCTTTGAGCAAAGCGATCATCTCTTCGTAATGATCCTGTATATATCCTCTGATCTGTGCAC
>JAGDBR010000060.1 GCA_017958935.1 Lachnospiraceae bacterium
CCTGCTTCACTTCCGGAAGAATGTCCAGATACTGATTCATTTCGTTTCCCCTTTTCTTTTTATACCGCTTCCATGCGCTACAGGACGCGTTCATACGACAGGTCCGGCTCGATGTTCTCCTCTGATTCCGCGGCGATCGAAGCCGCGGCCATCGAAAAGAGCGCCGCCGCCCGGCTGTCCATGCCCGCAAGATACGCCTTGATCAGGCCTGCCGTCATCGCGTCGCCCGCGCCCGTCGTGTTCCGGACGTCTGCCGGGAATGCCGGCAGCATCCCTTCGAACATATCCGACGAAACGTAGGTGCCCTCGCGCCCGCAGCTGACATACACGTTTTTCACGCCTTTTTCGCGCAGGATGTGCGCGGCGCGTTCCGGCCGGTCCTCGCCGGTCATCGCTTCGGCTTCGAAGCGGTTCGGTTTGATCGTGTGGATCCTGTCCAGGACCGGCAAAAGCTTCACGCCCTTTGCCCGCGACACCGGATCGGCGAAGAGCGGCGACTTCACTTCGGACGCGATGCAGCGCAGCGTGTCCTCCGTCAGATTGCCGTCAATGACCGTCGCGCATGCTTCGTTGAGTTCCTTCAGCCGCGTCCGGATCAGTTTTGCGTCGATATGCTTCGCGATCTCCGTGTCCGAGATGCCGACGAAGAGGTCGTGGTCCGGTCCCGTCACATACAGATAGGTCCCGGTCCGTGCATCTGCGGGGCGTACCGCAAGCGACAGCCCGATGCCGGCTTCCCTGCACGACGCCTCCAGTCCGCGGCCGAAAAAGTCGTCCGAAAGCGCGGTCAGCAGCTCGGGTCGCTCCCCCAAAAGGCTTAAGTTATGCGCAATGTTCCTTCCGACGCCGCCCGGACTCATCCGGACCTTGCCCGGATTCGAATCTCCCATCACGATGCTCCGTTCGCCGAAGCCCCGGATGTCCATGTTGATCGCGCCGATCACGATGCACTTTGCCATGGTTTTTCGGTCCCTGCTCCTTCTCAGTTCTCAGGCCTTCTGCTGCCGCACGAGGGGCAGAAGCGCCCCGAATTGCCTGTCTGTCCGCATGCGGGGCAGGTCCATGTGCCGTCCGGCGCGACCGTTCCCTTCGTATCCGCCGGCGTTTTTTCGCTGCCGGGTGCGGACGTACCGTCCGGCGAAGGTCCCCCCGTCATGCCTCCGAACAGGATATGCGGGTCCGCCCGCGGCGGAAGCTGTTCCTCCAGGATCAGTCCGCCCGATTCTTCGGCCGTCTTCATCAGCTGATACAGTTTGTCCAGGATCCTGTTTCCCTGCGGCGGGACCGCCTTCAGATCGACGGACCGCGTCGTATCGGGATAACCGCCCAGTTCCGAATCGTCGAAGGTCAGCGTCAGGCTCGTGCCGCCCGAAACGTCCGTTGGGATGAAGCGCGGGTCGATATGGGCTTTCAGCGCGGCCCAGGCCGCGATGCTGTTCTCTTCGCAGACGGCCGCGGCCTGCCGGAAAATATCCGGATCGACGCTGTACGTTTTGCGGGTGCCGCCGTTCAGGTCGCTGAACACATGCGAAACGAAGCGGGCCTCGTCTCCTTCCAGGAAGAGGGACGTCTCCTTCTTCTGAAGACTGTACATCATCATGCCGCTCGACCAGGCCGAGAACAGGATGCCCGTCAGGGACCCGTGCTCTTCCTTCCGCTTCAGGACTTCTTCAAACGAAGGATCCTCGTCCCTTTCTCTCTCCCGTTGTTCCATGATGCGCCTGAAATACGCTCTTCTCTTTTCTTCCATGGACCGGCTTCCTCCTGTTATGCCATGCTCCTGTCACTCAGTCTGATCGTGAACACGTTCAGACCGAGCAGGTTCTGATAAACGGTCTCGTCGGCCAGCTTCACGACCAGCCGGATGCCGATGTTCTTCGACAGGTCCCCGGGATTCATCTGTTCCGCACGCTCCAGCGGATCGAAGGGCACGCAGTCGTCCTTGATCCTGAGCAGCACGCGCCCGTCCTTGACGACGACGCGCGCGTCGGCTTCATGCGGCTTCCTGTCCTTCGTAAAGCCGTGCACCGCGACGTTGCCGGCCATCTCTTCCAGGCACAGCGCGGAATAATACGCGGTCTTCGGGGTAAAGCCCCGGTCCAGGCAGAACGTCTGGACCTGCTCCGCGGTCCGCGTCGCGTCTTCGACGTTTTGGATCTTCAGGATCAGGCGGTCCTCCTGCGGGACGCCGAAGTCCTTCCTGAACAGCAGCCATTCGTCGAC
>JAGDBR010000061.1 GCA_017958935.1 Lachnospiraceae bacterium
CGCGTTCGGCGCCCGAAAGCTGCAGTTTCACCGGCCGCGCCTCTCCCGCCGGGTCGTCTGTGACCGGGATGTCGTCCAGAAGCGCGGCGTCCTCCTCCATGCCGATCGTCTTCCCGCGCGGCTTGAAAAGCGCGCCGGGCATGCCCGCATAGGCCGGTACGCCTTCCTCGTCCTCCGCGATCTGCTTCAGCTTCGAAACGGAGACCGTCGCACGTACCTTGTACAGGTCGTCGTAAAGGTAGTTGTAGGAAAGACGGGCTTCAAGCGCGGGGTCCTCCTGCTTTTCATCCGCCAGCCGCCGGAGCAGTTCTTCCTGCAGCAGCAGCTGGTGTTTCCGCCTTTTTTCCTCCATGGCCTGCAAATCGGCCGGGCGGACGGTCACTTCCTCAAACTCCGCCTGCACTTCGGGCAGTCTCAGGAGCGGCTGCAGCCACTTCATGTACGACCGGTCGTCAAAGTGCTTCGGATCGGTCGTCGTCTTGTCGAAGGTGCCTGTCAGATACAGCTGCTCTTTCGCGCGCGTCATCGCAACGTACAAAAGCCGCTGTTCCTCGCCGATCTCGTCCTTCTCGTTCTGTGCGTCAATGAACGTCCCGAACAGCGGGACTTCCGTCGTATTCGCTTCCAGATCCGCCGCCTGCAAAGCAAAGCCCCAGTCATAGTTTTTCCGCAGGGCGTCACGGCCGCGGCCCCGGTAGCTTTTGCCGCAGCACGCGACGAAAACGATCGGGAACTCCAGCCCCTTGCTCTTATGGATCGTCATGATGCGCACGACGTTGTCGGCCTCATCCTGCACGGAAGGCTCGCCTTCCTGCATGCCGGTCTGCTTCCGCTCCTCGATGTAGCGCAGGAAGTTGAAAATGCCCTGATAACTGGTCTTTTCGAACTTCCCGGCACGGATCAGCAGCTCGTCCAGATTCTTCTGCCGCTGCCGGCCGCCCGACATCGCGGACACGAACTCGTAGATCCGGCTCTCTTCGTAAAACGCGCGCAAAAAGGCCGACAGACGCATCCTGTTCGACTGACGGATCCAGCCGTCGAGTCTTTCGAGGAAATCACGGAGCTTCCCCTGCAGCAGCGGATCTTTCCGGACCGACGGCTCCTTCGCCGGTTTTTCCGGGACCGCTTCCGCCGGGCCTTCCGGCATCTTGGGCGCTGCTTCACGGGCGCTGTCCCCGTCTTCCGCATAGGCCTTCAGCAGGCTGAAGAACGGTCCTTCCGCGCCCGCCTGCTTCGCCCACGCCTTCACGTGCGCGAGCATGGCGTCATCGAACCCGCAGACCGGGGACCGCAGCAGCGCGTACAGCGGCACGTCGTTCAGCGCATTGTCGATGACGGCCAGAAGGTGCAGGATCAGCGACACTTCCCAGGTCTCGAAAAAGTCTTCCTTGCTCTCCGCGTAGACCGGGATGTTCATGTCCTCCAGCCGGCGGATGAATTCCGTGTTCGAAGTCGTTTTCCGGGCAAGGATCACGATGTCCCTGAACTGTGCGCGTCTGTAGCTGTCTTTCCCCTGCGCCAGCAGCATGCCGGTTTCCGGGTCCACGAGCCGCAGGATCTCTTCCCCGATCATCCGCGCTTCCCATTCCGCTTCCGATGCGTCGCCCAGCGCTTCCTTGTCGGTGCAGTCGAACTGCAGCACCTGCGGCTTCCCGGCGATCCGCCCTTCTTCAGGCGCCTCCGGGAACGTCGCCCCGTAGTTCAGGCGCACGTCGTCCGTATAGTCGATACCGCCCTTGTCCGCGTGCATCAGCAGATTAAAGACGGCGTTCGCGGCGGAAAGCACCTGCTTACGGGAACGGAAGTTCCTGTTCAGTTCGATCCTCCGGTACAGCGGGGTTTCTTCCGCCGGTCCGCCCGTGGGCTCGTCCGGTCTGTCGTCCGCTTCGCCGGCAACCGCCGGCGTATACGTCCGGTACTTCTCCATGAACAGCTGCGGGCGCGCGTTCCGGAAGCCGTAGATCGACTGCTTCGCGTCGCCGACCATCAGGATGTTCGGCCTGCCGTCCGTTTCGCGCGAGACCGCCGTCAGGATCGTTTCCTGCAGGTCGTTGGAATCCTGATACTCATCGATCATGATCTCGTCGAACTGCATGGACAGCGCTTCAGCTTCCTCCGTCCGCGCTCCGTCCGGACCGTACAGCAGCCGGATGCACCAGCGCGACAGGTCCGAAAAATCCGCCAGCCGCCGTTCCGCCTTCGCGGCCGCATAGGCTTCGCGGAAGCGCTTCGTCAGCCGGACCAGTTCCTCGGCGAACGGCCGCGAGAGCTTCGCCTGCGCCAGCGCCAGATCTTCGTCGAACAGCTTCACATAATCTTCTTTCGCGTCGAAATCGGCCCGGAACTGCCTGAACCACGGGCGTTCCCGCAGCTCTTCCTTCGTCTCGACGCGGTAATCCTTCAAATAGGTTTCCAACAGCGCATCCGGATCGACGCTCTGCTCACACAGCCTGCAGGTCTCGAGGATCACGTTCCGGAGCTTCGTGTCGTTCTTCGTCGACATGAACGTCTCCGCAAAACGCAGGAAGGCTTCATCGGCCTTTCCGTATTCTTCCTCGAGCAGCGCGTCCATGACGTCGCTCCGGATCAGCGCTGCCTCGTCCTCGTCGGCGATGCGGAACGCGGGATCCACGTCCAGCGCCGCAATGTGGTTCCGCACGACGTTCATGCAGAAGCTGTCGATCGTGCAGACCATGGCGTGCGGCAGGAGCTTCAGCTGACGCTGCAGCCGGCGCACGTCCTTCATCCGGCCCTCTGCCTCGGCCTCGTCCAGCCGCTTGTTCAGGCCCTTATAGAGGCGCTCGCGCATCTCGGCCGCAGCCGCTTTCGTGAACGTCACGACCAGCAGCCGGTCGACGTCGGTGCCGCCTTCCCTGCAGATCCGCTCCAGGATATGCTCGATGAGGACGGCCGTCTTGCCGCTGCC
>JAGDBR010000062.1 GCA_017958935.1 Lachnospiraceae bacterium
CGGCGGATGCGGCTGCGAACGCCGCGGCCGCGCCGGCCAGGATGCCTGCGGTCTCGCCGGACACGTTCTGCGCCGTCTCTTCCGCCGTCCGGCCGAAGTCTTCCGCCGCATCAAGCGTCTGACCGGCAGCTTCTCCGACGGCTTCTTCCGCAGCATCGACGACGGCGCCGGCATTTTCGACGGCCGTATCGACCGCGTCACCGGCGGCTGCGGCGGCATTTCCGGCAGCGTCGGCAGCGGCTTCGCCTGCCGCTTCAGCGGCGTTTTCCGCTGTGTCGGCGGCTTTTTGCACCGCCTCTTCGGCATCGTCGAAATCGTCGAACAGAATATTAAACTGGTCTCTTAAGTTCAGATCGTCACTCATGGAAAAACCGCTCCTTTATCAACGGATGGTGTGATGTAAATGCTTTATTTGATGAGGTCCGGCTTCTGGTCGCGCTTCTTCAGCTTCAGCTTGCTCAAGTCGACGGACTTCTTCCCGACCTTCACGACGCAGCGCACCGACGGGTCGAAATCGTAGACCGCCGCCAGTTCGTCGTCCTTCTCCAGCTTCATGCCGCGCACGCCGACCGAGGTCTTCTTGTACAACGAGATCTCGTCGGTCCTGAACCGCAGCACGTAGCCGTTCTTCGTGACCAGCGCCGTGTTCTCGCCGAGCGCCTCCGACACGTAGATCAGGCGGTCGCCGTCGGCCAGTTTCGTCGCCGCGGTCGTCTTCTTCACGGACTCGAATTCCAGGGCCTCAACTCGCTTAATCATAGCAGATGAAGTAGCAAATATCAAGGTTTTCGCTTTCAAATCGTCAAACGATTCCATGGCCAGGATCGTTTCCTGCGAGGAGTCGTAATTTGAGATGTTGTCGAGCGGAACGCCCTTGTCCTTGAGCCTGGAAAGCGGCACGTCCTTCATCCGGAACTGGTGGCAGAGGCCGTTGTCCGTGAACAGGCAGATCTTCGACGTGTTCCGGCAGAAGATCATCGTCTTCGACTCCTCTTCGACGGCTTCCTTGTTCTTCTCGTAGACGGACAGGTCGTACATCTTCAGGTAGCCGAAGCGGTTCATCGACAGCAGGACCGGGATCTCCTGCTCCGGCGCCTCTTCATAGACCGCCTCCTCGGCGTTCGTGATCAGCGTCCGGCGCGGATAACCGAATTCCTTGCGGATGTTCTCGAGGTCCGCGACGATCGCCTTTCGCATGTCGTACGGCGAAGACAGCAGCTTTCTGTACGTCGCGATCTTTTCCTTCGTTTCCTTGTACTCGGCCTTCAGCTGCTGGATCTCGAGCCCGATGAGCTTGGCCAGCCGCAGATCGAGGATTGCCTGTGCCTGCGCTTCGGTGAAATGCAGCTTTGCGGCTTCCTTCTTCGATTCCTCGGACTTGAAAGCGATGCCCTCGGTCGTGCCGTTCATCAGGCACTCCTTCGCGGTCTGCAGCTTCTTCGATCCGCGGATGACCTCGATGATCAAGTCGATGATGTCAACGGCCTTGATCAGGCCTTCCTGAATCTCCTTCCGCTGCTCTTCTTTCTTCAGCAGGTTCGTGTACTTGCGGTTGTTGATCTCGAACTGGAACTTGATGTTCTCTTCGAGGATGCGCTTTAAGCCGAGCGTTTCGGGCTTTCCGTTCACGATGCAGAGCATGTTGACGCCGAACGTGTCCTCGAGCTTCGTTTTCTTGTAGAGGCCTGAGAGGATCTTCTCCCCGTCCGCGCCGCTCTTCAGTTCGATGACGATGTTGATCCCGTCCTTGCCGGACATGTTCGAGATGTCGGTGATTTCCGGGAAGACTTTCTTCTCGACGAGCTCCGCGACGTCGTTCAGGAATTTGCCGATCGCCGCGCCGACCATCGTGTACGGGATCTCCGAAATGACGATCCTGTCTTTCTCGCTCCGCTTTTTCGCCGGGATGAATTCGGCCTTGCCGCGCAGCTTGATCTTCCCGCGGCCCGTTTCGTAGATCGCCGCCAGTTCGTCCAGGTTCGCGACGATGCCGCCCGTCGGGAAATCGGGGCCGGGCATCACTTCGAGCAGTTCACGCGTCGTCGTGTTCGGATCCTCCATCAGCATCTCCATCGCGCTGATGACCTCGGACAGGTTGTGCGTCGGACAGGACGTCGTCATGCCGACCGCAATGCCCTCCGACCCGTTCACGAGGAAGTTCGGGATGCGGACCGGCAGGACCTCCGGCTCTTTCTCGTTCTCGTCATAGTTCGGCTGGAAGTCCACGACATCCTTGTCGAGATCTTTCAGATAGACCTCCTGCGTGAACTTCTTCAGACGCGCCTCGGTGTAGCGCATCGCGGCCGCGCCGTCGCCCTCGATCGAGCCGAAATTGCCGTGGCCGTCGATGAGCGCTATGCCTTTTTTGAAATCCTGGGACAGCACGACGAGCGCATCGTAGATCGACGAATCGCCGTGCGGATGGAATTTACCCATCGCGTCACCGACGATACGCGCCGATTTCCGGTGCGGCTTGTCGGAATTGAGTCCCAGAAGATGCATGTCGTACAGGACGCGCCGCTGGACCGGCTTCAGGCCGTCGCGGACGTCCGGCACCGCGCGCGCGGTGATGACGGACATCGCGTAGTCCATGTAGGACTTCTGCATCTCTTCCGTATATTCAGTCGTCAGAATCGTATCTGCCATGTCATGTCTCCGTTAAAAGTGAAATGTGCCTCACTCTCTGGGTCAGAAGGGATCCTGTGTCAGGCGGTCCCTCCGGATGACGTTATATATCCAGCACCGCTTCGTGCGCGTGCTCGTGGATGAAGTCGCGGCGCGGCTCGACGTCCGAGCCCATCAGCAGCTCGGTCATGTGGTCCGCCATCATCGCGTCGTCGATCGTCACGCGTTTCAACAGGCGCCGCTCGGGATCGAGCGTCGTCTCCCAGAGCTGGTCGGCGTCCATTTCGCCGAGGCCCTTGTAGCGCTGCAGGCTGAAGTTCTTGTGCGTCTGCCTGTATTTTTCGAGCGCTTCGTCATTGTACAGGTACTCGGGCTCGCCTTTCCCGGACGGCACCGCCTTGTACAGCGGCGGCATCGCGATGTAGACGTGGCCTTCGGAAATGAGTTCCGGCATGAACCGGAAGAAGAACGTCAGCAGCAAGGTGCAGATGTGCGCGCCGTCGACGTCGGCATCCGCCATGATCACGATCTTGTCGTAGCGCAGCTTCGAGATGTCGAAGTCGTTGCCGTAGCCCTCGGAGAAGCCGCAGCCGAACGCGAGCACCATCGTCTTGATCTCGGCGTTCGCGAGGACCTTGTCGATCGACGCTTTTTCGACGTTCAGGATCTTGCCGCGGATCGGCATGATCGCCTGGTACTTCCTGTCGCGCGCCTGCTTCGCGGAGCCGCCGGCCGAATCGCCCTCGACGATGAAGATCTCGCACTTCGACGCGTCGCGGGACTCGCAGTTCGCGAGCTTTCCGTTCGAATCGAACGAGAACTTCGGCTTCGCGAGCATGTTCGAACGCGCTTTTTCCTCCGCCCGGCGGATCTTCGCGCTCTTTTCGGCGCAGCCGATGACCGTCTTCAGCGTCTCGAGATGCTTGTCGAAATACAACTCGAGCTCCGTGCCGGCGACGTTGAAAACCGCTCTGGACGCGTCCTGGGAACCCAGCTTCGTCTTCGTCTGGCCTTCGAACATCGGATCCGGATGCTTGATCGAGATGATGCAGGTCATGCCGGTCCGCGTGTCGGCGCTCGTGAACTTGAACGGATCCTTGATCAGGCCGAGTTCCTTCGCGTAGTTGTTGATCGTCTGCGTGAAGCGGGACTTGAAGCCCGAAATGTGCGTGCCGCCCTCGGTGTTCGCGATCGTGTTGCAGTAGCCGAAGACGCGCTCGTCGAACGTGTCGACGAACTGGAACGCGATCTCGACCTCGATCTCCTCGGATTTCCCCGAAACGCGGATGATCTCCGTCAGGGGTTCCTTGCCTTCGTTCAGCGCGCGGACGAAGGCGGTCAGGCCTTCGGGCTCATGGAACTTCACGTCCTCTTCTTCGCCGTGCCGGTGATTGTGGAATACGATCTCAAGGCCGGGGTTCAGGTAGGCCGTCTCATGCAGGCGGCTCTTCACGAGGTCGACGCGGAAGCGCGTCGTTTCGAAGATCTCGGGATCCGGCTTGAACGTGATCGTCGTGCCGGTCTCTTTTGCGCGCCCGATGACCGGCAGCAGGCCGTTTTCGAGCTCCACCGTCGGGATGCC
>JAGDBR010000063.1 GCA_017958935.1 Lachnospiraceae bacterium
CAAGGCCGGCATCATCAACAAATCCGGCGCCTGGTTCTCTTATAACGACGAGAAGATCGGCCAGGGCCGCGACAACGCGAAGGCTTATCTGGAAGAGCATCCCGACGTATTCGACGAAGTGGAGCAGAAGACCCGCGCTTACTTCGGACTGCCGTCCGGAAACGGCGCGAACGCGGCTGCTGCCGCGCCCGCCGCTGACGAGAAGCCGAAGAAGGCCCGTAAGAAGGATGCCGACAGAGACATCGAGATCATCGACACCGAGGAATGACCATGAATACGGCAAGGGAGGGAGCGGACCGTTCCGACGCGGAGAAGGAAGTCATCCTGCTCGCGAAGAAGAAAGCCCTGAAGCTGCTGGACTACATGGACCGAACGGAGCGTCAGCTCCGCGACAAGCTGAAGGAGGGAGGCTTCCCTCCTTTTGCTGTCGATGAGGCCGTGGAATACGTCCGGGCGCATCATTACATCGACGATCTGCGTTATGCGAAAGGCTTTATCGAGACCCGGAAGGATTCCCGTTCGCGTTTTGAACTGAAGCATATGCTGAAGGAGCGGGGCATCAGCGACGTCGATATCGAGCAGGCGCTCGAAGAAGCCGAACTCGACGACCGGACGCCGCTGGAGCACCTTTTCAGGAAGAAATACGCGGGGAAAGACCCTGCGGATCCGAAGACCTACGAGAAGGCTTTCCGCTATTTTTCGACGAAGGGATACCGGTACGAGGACATCAAGGCGGCGCTGCTGAAAGTCCTCTCGGAAAATGACCCGGAAAGCGGATTTTGATTTGCTTTTTCGGCGCGTTTTTGCTATAATTTACCATATATGTGCAGGTGTGGCGGAATTGGCAGACGCGCCGGATTTAGGTTCCGGTGGGGCGACTTGTGCAGGTTCAAATCCTGTCACCTGCAACTTCGAAAAATCCCTTGACAAAGCGGATCGTTCGTGGTATATTCTCCTTCGTTGACGTTAAATGTGCGGAAGTGTCGGAACTGGCAGACGAGCAAGACTAAGGATCTTGTGGTGGGTACATCATGTGGGTTCAAGTCCCACCTTCCGCATTTTAACCCGATGAAAACAGAATGCAGACGTGGCGGAATTGGCATACGCGCATGATTCAGGTTCATGTCCATGTACTTGGGTGTGGGTTCAAGTCCCACCGTCTGCACTCCATTTTTCAGACCGAAGGATGAAAGTTCTTCGGTCTTTTTTCGTCTTCAGGAGAAACCCGCCTGCGGGAGGATCTCTTAAGACATGCGGAAATGCACAGCATTTCCTTGAGGCACGTTCCGGGAGGCAGATCTTGGCGAAAACAAAAGAAAAAAAGCCGTTAAAGGACCGTTTGCTGGTGCATACGCCGTTCGACGTCAGCCTGATCCTGTGCATTCTGTTCCTGAACATCTTCGGCATCATCATGATCTATTCCGCGTCCTATTACTACGCGGAGTCGACCTATGGCTACGCGCCGACGTATTTCTTCGAGAAACAGATCATCTGGGTCGCGATGGGCATCGTCGTCATGTTCGCGGCGGGCTTCATCAAATCCAGGTTCTACGACAAGTTCTGCTGGATCGCGCTGGTGTTGTCGTTCCTTTTGGTCCTCGCCGTCAGGGCGCCCGTCATCGGCCATTCGTCGCACGGCGCTTACCGCTGGATCAAACTCGGGCCACTGACGATCCAGATCGCGGAGCCGGTCAAGATCTTCGTCATCATTTTCCTGGCGGGGTTCATGACGCGCTACAAGATCCGTGAATTGCGCTACACAGTGTTCATCGCCGTTTACGCGATCGTCCTCGCGATCGCGCTGCTGTTCATTTCGAACAACATGAGCACGGCCATCATCGTATTTCTGATGATCTATTTCACGGTCATGATGTACCACCCGAACGTCAAGGTGTTCATCCTGCTGATCGTGATCGCCGTGCTTATCGCGGTCGCCGGTGTCCTCGTGATCAACAACGTGATCCCGTACGATCCGGAAGAGAACTTCCGCATCACGCGCATCCGCGCATGGCTGAACCCGATGAACGAGCAGTTCGCGGATACGCAGTACCAGGCGCGCGAAGCGTTGTTTGCGATCGGGTCGGGCGGCTTCTTCGGGAAGGGCCTCGGCAGGAGCCTGATCAAGTTCAAATTGCCGGAGCCGCACAACGATTACATCCTGGCGATCATCTTCGAAGAGCTCGGCATTTTCGGCGTCCTGCTGCTGACGTATCTGTTCGTCTATCTGCTGTATAAGATCTTCCGGATCTACGCCGCCTCGAGAGACCGTTATGCGCGCATCCTCGTGTTGGGCGTGTTCCTGCATTTTGCGATCCAGATCCTGATGAACTACTGCGTCACGCTGGGACTGTTCCCGACGATGGGCGTGACCTTGCCCTTCATTTCGGCCGGCGGCTCGTCCGCCTTATTCGGACTTGCGGAGCTGGGCGTCGTCCTGGCCGTGGACCGCGAGAACAAGGAAGCCGCGCTCTACAAGGAAGCGCAGGCTTCGCTGGAAGCGGATGACCCGTATTACCGGCGGATCCGCGAAGAAGAAAGAATACGAAGGAAGACCCGTCATGGCTGACAAGAGCAGAGCCTATTATGAAGAGGAACTCCGGGGCATCGAACCCTGTTCCGAGGAAGAGATGCGCGGCCTGGTCCCGGCCGTCCTGCGGCAGGACCGCGCGGCCCGCGACCGTTTTATCGAAGGCAATCTGCACCGCGTGTATGACGCGGCCGCCTTCTTCACGACGGAAGCCATCCCGTTCATGGATCTCGTTCAGGAAGGAAACCTGCGCCTTTTGGAGCTGATGAGCACACTGAAAGAAGACTGCGGATCCTACGGCACGCTGCTGAACCGCGAGATCAACGAAGCGATGGAGCATTACGTCACCGAGGAAGAAGACTCGCTGCGCGCCAAGGAAGAACTGAAGGTGCGGCTCAACGTGATCGACGAGGTCTGCGTCCGTCTTGCCGAAGAATACGGCAGGGAGGCGACCGCGGAAGAAGTCGCGGAAAAGATGCAGATGAGCGTGGAAGACGTCCGGTATCTGATGAAGATCGCGCTGTCCGCGATCAAACGGGACTGACGCCCGGACATTTGACAGAAGCATGCAGGTTGCATGAAACAGAGGTGATTGGACATGATCAGAATTGCATTAGACGCGCACGGCGGCGACAATGCGCCGGTCTGCACCGTGGACGGTGCGCTGCTTGCGCTTACACAGAACCCGGACATCGAGATCTTCCTCGTGGGACCGGAGCAGGTCATCCGCAACACGCTTGCCGGAAAGACCTATGATGAAAAGCGGCTGACGGTCGTTCCCGCCGCCGAGATCATCGAGATGGGGGAAGAACCCGCCGCCGCGATCATGCGGAAGAAAGACTCGTCGATCGTCGTGGGACTGAAGATGGTCCGTGACGGCGAAGCCGACGCGTTCGTTTCCTGCGGCAGCACCGGCGCCGTTCTTGTCGGCGGCCAGGTCATCGCGAAAACGCTTCCCGGCATCCGCCGGGCGCCGCTGGCGACCCCGATGCCGACGACGAAGGGTTATTCGCTGCTGATCGACTGCGGCGCGAACGTGGACGCGAAAAAGGAAGTCCTGCAGCAGTTCGCGGTCATGGGCTCCCTCTACGCAAAGCACATCCTGGGCGTGGCGGAGCCGACAGTCGGGCTCGTGAACATCGGCACGGAGGAAGAAAAGGGGAATGCGCTCACGCGCGAGACTTATCCGCTGCTGCGCGAGACCCCCGGCATTCGGTTCGCCGGAAACGCCGAGGCGCGCGACCTTCTGTTCGGCGTCGCGGACGTCTATGTGTGCGAAGGCTTCACCGGGAATATCGTCTTAAAGTCGATCGAGGGCGCGACGAAAGCGCTGATCGGCGAGATCAAGGGGACCTTGAAATCCTCCGTTCCCGGCATGCTCGGCGGCGCGCTGATCAAGAAACCGCTGAAAACGATGATGAAGAAATACGATCCGAACGCGGTCGGCGGCGCGATGATGCTCGGTCTGCGCGGTCTCGTCGTCAAAGGACACGGGAATTCCGATGCGGAAGCCGTGAAGAACTGCATCCTGCAGTGCATCGCGTTCAAGGAGCAGGATCTGAACGCTAAGATCGCGGAGGCCATCGGCGGACTGTCATGAATCTCGAAGAACGCATCGGCTACAAATTCAAAAACAAAGAGCTCCTGAGACTTGCGCTGACGCACAGCTCCTATGTGAACGAACACAAACTGCGCAAGGAAGACTGCAACGAGCGTCTGGAGTTCCTCGGCGACGCGATCCTGGAAATGGTCACGTCCGAATACTTTTACAAGGCCTTCCCGGACAAGATGGAAGGCGAACTGTCGAAGATCCGCTCGACGCTCGTCTGCGAGCGCGCACTGGCCGTTTCGGCACGCGAGATCGATCTCGGACACGCGCTGATCTTCGGAAAAGGGATGGACAAGGAATCGTCCCGCGAGAACGAGAACATCATCTCGGACGCCTTCGAAGCGCTGATCGCAGCGATCTTTCTGGATTCCGACCTGGACCATGCGAAAGACCTGATCTACCAGCATGTACTGAACGACATGGATTTCAAGATGGTCTACAACGACGCAAAAACGGCCCTGCAGGAAAAACTGCAGGCGAAGGGGCTGCAGGCCGAATACCGGCTGATGAAGGAAGAGGGCCCCGATCACGAAAAACGCTTCACCGTCAAGGTCTTCATTGACGGAAAACCGTATGCGGAAGCCTCCGGCAGCAGCAAGAAGCATGCCGAGCAGGTGGCCGCGATGCGGACGTTCACGATGCTTGACTGAAGGAAAGACACGGTTACATGTATTTAAAATCCATTGAGATCCAGGGCTTTAAGTCCTTTGCGAACAAAATCAAATTCGAATTCAAGGAAGGCATCACGGGCATCGTCGGACCGAACGGCTCCGGTAAGAGCAACATCGCGGACGCGGTGCGCTGGGTATTCGGCGAGCAGAGCGCGAAACAGCTCCGCGGCTCGAGCATGCAGGACGTCATCTTCGCCGGCACGCAGCTTCGGAAGCCTTTGAGCTACGCCGCCGTCGCGATCACGCTGGACAACACGGACCGCGCGCTGAATCTGGATTATGACGAGGTCGTCGTTGAGCGGAAAGTCTACCGTTCCGGCGAATCCGAGTACATCCTGAACGGCAATCAGTGCCGCCTGCGCGACGTGTACGAGCTGTTCTACGACACCGGCATCGGCAAGGAAGGCTATTCGATCATCGGTCAGGGCCAGGTCGACAAGATCCTTTCGGGCAAGCCCGAGGAGCGGCGCGAGCTGTTCGACGAGGCCGCCGGCATCGTGAAATATAAAAAGCGCAAGCAGGTCGCGCTTCGAAAGCTCGAGAACGAACGTGCGAACATGGTCCGTCTGACGGACATCCTGAGCGAACTCGAGAAGCAGGCCGGCCCCTTGAAACGGCAGGCCGAGACCGCGAAGAAATACCTCGCGCTCCGGGATGAGCTCAGAAGCTACGACATCAACGCTTTCCTGCTGGATACGGAAAGCTTCACGAAACAATTGGGCGCGACGTCCGTGAACCTTGAGAACGCGTCGCGAGAGCTGGCTGAAAAGAAGGCGGCGTCCGATGCGCTCCGCGGGGATTACGCCGACGTCGACGAGAGCCTCGCGGCGCTGGACGAAAAGCTCGAACAGGTCCGCGGGACGATCGCCGAGCGCTTCGCCGAAAGAAGCGAAGTCGAGCACAACATCGGCGTCTTCAACGAGCGCATCCACACGGAAGAGAGCAACATCTCGCATTTCGGGACGCGTCTTGATGAGATCGCATCCGAAACGCAGGAGAAAGAGCGGCAGATCGAAGAACTCGGAAAAGACGAGGAAGGTAATTCCGGCCGCCTTTCCACACTGCAGCAGACGCTGGAAGACAAGAGCGGCGTGCTGCATGAATTCGACACGCGCATCCTGCTGTACCGCGAAACGATCGAGGAATCGCACGGCAAGGAGATCGACCTGCTGAACCGGCAGTCCGAGGTCCGTGCGAAGCACCAGGAGATCACGGCTTACCTGCAGCAGGCGGACGTCCGCATGGAGGAGTATTCCGAACGCCGGCAGGATCTGAAGGCGCGCGGCGAATCGCTGCAGACGGAGATCACGTCTTCCGAACAGGCTGTCGCACAGTCCGCGGAAGCACTTTCCGGCAAGCAGGCCGAGATCGACGCGCTCGTCAAGGAATTGAACGAAGCGGAGAGCGAGCTTTCTTCGGCACAGCGCTCCCTGAACGATCAGCTGCAGCAGTATCAGGTCGAAAAGAGCCGTCTCGACACGCTCCGCACGATGCAGGAGCGCTACGAAGGCTTCAACGCCGCGGTGCGCAAGGTCATGGAGATCCGGAAGTCTTATCCGGGCGTCCTCGGTACCGTCGCGGATCTGCTAAAGACTGACGAAAAGCATCAGACCGCAGTCGAAACGGCGCTCGGCGGCAATTTCCAGAACATCATCGTCGAACAGGAAAGCACGGCGAAGAAGCTCATCGACTATCTGAAGACGAACCGTGAAGGCCGGGCGACGTTCCTGCCGATCGACGCGGTAAGGCCTTCGGAAGGCATCCGCGAGAAGGCGGTCTTCGATGAGCCGGGCGTCCTCGGCACCTGCGACGAATTCATTCAGTGCGACGACAAGTACCGCAATATCGCGAAGTACCTGGTCGGCCGGTTCCTGTGCGTGGACAACGTGGACCACGCGCTCGCGATCGCGCGCAAATACCGGTATTCCCTTCGCATCGTGACGCTGGACGGCGAATTCCTGAACGCGGGCGGATCCATTGCCGGCGGCGCCTTCAAGAGCCGCGGCAGCGTCCTGAACCGCACGAAAGAACTGGACGGCCTCGAGAAAGAAGCGGAAACGCACAAAAAGAACGCGGATCTTTCGCAGAAGCGCGTCAATCAGTACCGTCAGCTGCGTTCCAGCCTCGAGACCGAGATCGACGACCTGCGGGAAGATCTGGACGGACTGCGCGTCGATGATGCGAACCTGAAAGCATCTCTCGACTCGAAGCGCCGCGAACTGACGGTCCTGAAAATGGAACTGCAGGAGAACGCGACGTCGATCGAGAACCTGAAGAAACAGCAGGTCGAATACAAGGCCGAGCAGGCTGCCGTCGTAAAGGCATTGGAGGAACTCGAAAAGGTATCCGACAGCTCCGGCGATACGAGCGCGGAAACGAAGCAACTGCTGGAGGATGCGCTGAACGAGCGTGCGCCGCTCCGGAAGGAAGTCGACGCACTGAAACTGGAACTCGCGCAGCTGGAGCAGACGATCGAATTCGGCAGGAACGACGTGCAGCGTCTGAAGTCCGAGATCGAACACTCTGCGGAAGACGCGGTCCGCCTGAACGAAATGATCGCGAACGCCGGCGAAGCCATTGAGTCGCACCGGTCGGAGATTGCCGGCCTCGAAGAGAAACTGAAGGAGATGGCCGATCTGTCCTCCG
>JAGDBR010000064.1 GCA_017958935.1 Lachnospiraceae bacterium
CTTCCACAGCAGTCAGCATGCCGCGGACCGGTTCGGCCTTGCGGATCCGGGCAACATTTACGGCCGCCTGACGAACTCGACGCAGGACGTGCTCGAAAAGAGGATCGCCGCCCTCGAAGGCGGGGCAGCGGTGCTGGCCGTCGCCTCGGGCGCGGCGGCGATCACCTACACGGTGCAGGCGCTGGCCGCGAACGGCGGCCACATCGTCGCGCAGAAGACGATCTACGGCGGAAGTTTCAACCTGCTGGAGCATACCCTCCCGCAGTACGGCATCACCGCGACCTTCGTCGACGCGCACGATTTGGATGAGGTCGAGGGCGCGATCCGGGAAGACACCCGCGCGATCTACCTCGAGACGCTCGGCAACCCGAACAGCGACATCCCGGACATCGACGCGGTCGCAGAGATCGCGCACCGTCACGGCCTGCCGCTCGTCATTGACAATACGTTCGGCACGCCCTACCTGATCCGTCCGATCGAGCACGGCGCCGACATCGTCGTCCATTCCGCGACGAAGTTCATCGGCGGCCACGGCACGACGATGGGCGGCATCATCGTGGAGGCCGGGAAGTTCGACTGGAAGGCGAGCGGGAAGTATCCGAACATTGCCGATCCGAACCCGAGCTACCACGGCGTGTCGTTCTACGACGCGGTCGGCCCGGCGGCCTTCGTGACCTACATCCGCGCGATCCTTTTGAGGGACACCGGCGCCTGTATCTCCCCGTTCAACGCGTTCCTGCTGCTGCAGGGTACGGAGACGCTCTCGCTCAGGCTCGAGCGCCACGCGGAGAACACGAAGAAGGTCGTGGAATACCTGAACGCCCATCCGCTCGTCGAGAAGGTCAACCATCCGTCGCTGCCGGACCATCCGGACCACGCGCTGTACGAAAAGTACTTCCCGAACGGCGGCGCCTCGATCTTCACGTTCGAGATCAAGGGCGGCAGGGAAGAAGCCTGGAAATTCATCGACGGACTCGAGATCTTCTCGCTGCTCGCGAACGTCGCGGACGTGAAGAGCCTCGTGATCCATCCGGCTTCCACGACGCACTCGCAGCTGTCGGACGCGGAGCTTGAGGACCAGGGCATCCGCCAGAACACGATCCGGCTGTCGATCGGAACGGAGCACATCGACGACATCCTGGAGGACCTGGAAAAGGGCTTTTCGGCCGTCAGAGGAGAACTTGCATAAAATACCCGCCGGAGCACGGAGAACGCCTGAAAAGGCCGTTTTCGAAGGTCTGACGGCAAACGGCGCAGGACCGGCGGCAGCCGCCGGATCCGTGCCGAAGATAAAAAGGAGACATTATGGGAAACATTTATCAAGGAACACTGGGACTGATCGGAAATACGCCTCTTGTCGAGGTGACGAACATTGAAAAGGCGCTCGGGCTGGAAGCGAAGCTCATCGTCAAGCTGGAATACTTCAATCCGGCCGGCAGCGTCAAAGACCGCATCGCGAAGGCGATGATCGAGGACGCGGAGGAGAAGGGCCTGCTGCAGGAGGGGTCGGTGATCATCGAGCCGACGAGCGGCAATACGGGCATCGGCCTCGCGTCGATCGCGGCGGCGAAAGGCTACCGCATCATTCTGACGATGCCGGAGACGATGAGCGTCGAACGGAGGAACATCCTGAAGGCTTACGGGGCGGAACTCGTCCTGACCGAGGGCGCGAAGGGCATGAAGGGCGCGATCGCGAAGGCGGAAGAGCTGGCGAAGGAAATCCTGAACAGCTTTATTCCGGGGCAGTTTGTGAATCCCGCGAATCCGGCGATTCACCGGGCCACCACCGGGCCGGAAATCTGGAGAGA
>JAGDBR010000065.1 GCA_017958935.1 Lachnospiraceae bacterium
CGGAACGGACCTCCATGTATCCGCCCGTCATCTCCGCTTCCATCTTGAAGAACGGAAGCCCGAGGCCGACGGAGCGCGTCTTGCGCGTCGTGTAGAACGGATCGGTCACATGCCGCAGGATCTCTTCTGTCATGCCGCAGCCGTCGTCCAGGATCGAGATCGTCAGCACGACGTCCCGCAGAAAAGGATCGCTCTCTTCCGGATGCGCCGCCTTCTCGTCGATCAGGATCGAGACGAGGCTCGCGCGCGCCTTGACCGAATTCTCGGCAATGTCCAGGATGTTCAGCGAGAGTTCCTTCATAGTTCGTTCCTTAAGATCCGGATCAGGTTCTCCCGGACCAGCGCGCCCGAATAGGGCTCGTCGGGGATCTCGATCGACCGGTTCTCCTCCCTGAGGTCCGTCAGGTAATGCGCGTCCGACGAGACCAGGATCCGTTTGTCCTGCAGGCCGAACTCTTCCGTATAGGCCGCTTCGTTCTTCGAAAAATGCAGCTCCACGTTCCGGAAGACCGGCGTTTCGGGCAGCGTGCCGAGGATCGCGATGATCCCGTTCGCTTCGCGGTCGATGTGCGCCGGATAGCAGACGCCGTGATGCCGGTCGGCAAGCGCCGGCACTTCTTCCAGCGTGATCTCGGTCGCGTTCGTCAGGAAGTCCGGTTCGGTCCCGACGATCTCGTCGTTCCCGTCCAGGATCAGCTGTTCCCCGAAGATGTCCGGCCGGTTCGGGATGCGCACGCGGCGCGCGTCGACTTCTTCGTTGAACGCCATCGCGTCTTCCAGCGTCGGGAAGAGGCAGACGACGTGGATCTCTTCCGCGGTCGTCAGCTCCATGCCGGGGACCGGGATGATCCCGTAGCGTTTGCAGGCCGTGAAAAAGGCCGGGCAGTTCTTGGTCGTGTTATGGTCGGTCAGGGCCATGATCTGAATATGGTTCAGCGTGGCCATGCCCGCCAGGTTGTTCGGCGTATTATCCTCATCGCCGCAGGGCGACAGGCACGAATGCACATGAAGATCATACGTGTACAGGCTCATGACAGCACCTTGTACAGCGCCACGGCGGCCTCGTAAGAGGTGCCTTCGAACGACAGCACGTTGATCTCCTTGTCTTCAGCCAGCTGCTGAAGCTCGTCCGGCAGCTGAACGCCCTCCGTCAGGATCACGCAGGACACGTTGACGAGGGAGGCGACGGCGATCACGTTCGTGTTCGACATGATCGTGATCCAGGCCTGATCCTCGAACGCCCTGCCCATGACCCAGGACAGCAGGTCGCCCATGTAGACGCCGTCGATCTCCCGGCCCGGATCGGGCAGGACGACGGGCTTCATGATGTTCAGTTCAGCCAGTTCGGAGACCTTCATGACTCTCCTTTTCTGATCAGCGGGCACTCCGCACAGGAAAGACCGGCCTTGACCGCGTCTTCCGCGTTCGCGCGGCAGCTCGGGGCGCCGCAGGCGCCGCAGTCGATGCCCGGAAGCGTTTCGCGCAGCTTCTGGATCTTCGACATCATGCGCATCGACTCGGCCATCGAATTGCCGAGCTTGCCGACCGGCACATATGCCGGCAGCGTTTCGAAGAACAGGTCGTCCGGGATGTCCTCGTCCGGGCCCGCGTTGTACATCGAGACCGGGAGGTACCGTTTCAGCGACTGGAGCCGCGCGCGGGCGATGAACGGGTTCTGCACCGTCAGCACACCGCCGACGCAGCCGCCCGGGCAGGCGTTCAGTTCAATGAACTTCACCTGCGAGATGTTCCCGTCTTCGATCTGGTTCAGCACGTGGATCACGTTCTCGATCCCGTCCGCGGCCAGGTAGTCGTCGTTCAGGATCGCGGCGGACTCGCCGCCGGAAGACGCCCAGCCGATGCCGACCATGCCGGAATCCAGCAGGGGCTCGAGCTGTTCGTCGCGCTTCATCGCGTTGATCAGTTCAAAATAGATGTCGGCGATCGACAGGACCTCGTCGACGTTCAGTTTGTAGAATTCTTTATAATTGTGGACGTAGGAAGCCTTCGCGGGGCACGGGGAAATGAAGAAGATCCCGATGTCCTCGCTCTTCAGCTCCGGATGCTCGTCCAGCGCCTTCCGGCGCGCCAGCTTCGCCGCGACTTCGATCGGCGGCAGAAGGTGCATGACATGGCTGCTCAGCGACGGATACAGCAGGCCGATCAGCCGCACGACGACCGGACAGGCCGACGAGATGATCGGCATCGGAATGCCTTCCGTCTTGATGTACTGGCGCGTGTGCGCCGTCACGATCTCGGCCGCCTTCGCGACCTCGTAGACCTCGTCGAAGCCGATCTTCTTCAGCCCGTTCAGAATGTAGTCGATATCGTCCAGATTCTCGAACTGCCCGTACAGCGTCGGCGCGGGCAGCGCGATCTTATAGCGGTACTGATGGATCGCGGAAAGCTTCGACATGACCGAATGCTTCGCGTGATGCGGGCATCTGCGGATGCACTCCCCGCAGTCGATGCACCGGCCGGCGTCGATCACCGCGTGACCGTCCCGGATCCGGATCGCTTCGGTCGGGCAATGCTGCAGGCAGGTGGTGCAGCCCCTGCATTTGCTCTGATCCAATAATACGGAATGCTGATAGGAATCCATGGCATTCCCCCTTCCGCGGGCGAACCGTTCAGGGCGCCCGCCTTCGCTCAGCCGCCTGCCTTACGCAAGACGGATGACCATCGTGATCTTCGTCCCCACGCCGACGGTCGTGTCGATATGCATTTCGTCGGTGTAGCGCTTCATGTTCGGCAGGCCCATGCCCGCGCCGAAGCCCAGCGACTGGATCGTGCTCGTGGCCGTCGAAAAGCCTTCCTGCATCGCCTTCTCCACGTCGGCGATGCCCGGACCCTTGTCCTCCAGCACGATCGTGATCGCTTCCTCCGAAACGATCACGTCCGCCGTCCCGCCGTCCGCGTGGATGACCATGTTGATCTCGCCCTCGTACATCGCGATCGCGACGCGGCGGATCAGTTCGGAAGGCAGTCCCAGCTCGCGCAGGCGTTTCTTCACCTTCACGGACGCCTGTCCGGCAGAGGTGAAATCGTTCCCGTCCACGTCAAAATGGAATACCAGCGGCTCAGACATCGGAATGGTCCCCTCCGTTCAGTCCGTGCGCGTACAGCGTACCGCACGCCGGGAACATCCGCATCGGCGTCGTCATGACGACCAGGCCCGATGCGTCCGCCAGCTCGATCATCTCGGGCGTCGGCTTCTTGTCGCGGACGAAGACGAGACAGACCATGTCCATCATTTCCGCGGTCCGGATCGTCTGCGCGTTCACAAGGCCCGTCAGCAGGACCGCCTGGTCCTTTACGTAACGGAGCACGTCGCTCATCATGTCGGAACCGCAGGCCGAATACACATGGCTGTCCATGTGCTCCGCCCCGCAGACGACCTCCGCGTTCAATAATTCCTTAACGGTAGTGAGCTTCATCTGTTTCGCCTTCCTGAAAAACGCGTCAGTCCGTGTATTTCGCGAGGATGCCTTCGACCTGGTCGACGGTCATGCGGCCGTAGACGTCTTCATTGATGACCATGACCGGCGCAAGTCCGCAGGCGCCGACGCAGCGGGACGCGGAAAGCGCCCACTTGCCGTCGGCCGTGCATTCGTCGGTGCCGATGCCGAGCACTTCCTGGAGCTTGTCCAGGATGTTGCCGGAGCCCTTGACGTAGCAGGCCGTGCCGAGGCAGACGGAAACATTGTACCTGCCCTTCGGGGACAGCGCGAACTGCGCGTAGAACGTGGAAACGCCATAGATCTTTTCGAGCGGGACTTCCATGCCCTCAGCGATCATGTTCTGAACTTCGAACGGCAGATAACCGTAGATGTCCTGTGCTTGCTGCATCACGACCATCAGGTTGGACTTGTCCGACTTGTTCTCTTCGATGACGGCCTTCAGGCGGGCTTCCTGCTCCGCGGTCCCCTTGAACGGGACTGAGCTGATCTTTTTCTTCATGGCGAAAAACCTCCTCTTCCTGTGCGGAATCTCTGTATTGCTGTTTCAGATCGGGACCGGACGCCCCTGTTGTTTTCTTTCACGGCGGCGCATCCCGCGCCGTAAGCCAAAATGTATCATATCATAAGACGGCGGTTTTGAAAAGAAGTTTATGTGATTTTTTTAACATATTAAGACGGGCCGGAAATCCGTCAGAACAGCTTCCAGCCCCATTTGGAAAAATACTGCCGCATGGACCGCAGATGGATGCGGAACAGGGTCTTGTCGCGGTAGGAAGACCGCTCCCAGCCGTGGATCACGGTCGCGCCCGGGAAATACAGAAGAGACGAGATCTCATTGACTCTTCTGCACAGGTCGGCGTCCTCCATGTAGAGGAAAAAGCGTTCGTCAAACCCCTTCAGTTTCCGGAACAGTTCCGTCCGGATCACGAGAAAGCTGCCCTGTCCGAACGGCACGCAGAACGGCTGCGTATAGTCCATGTCCTGCATCGTGTGCCGGTCCTGGCGCTTTCGGAAGCCGTTCGGGAAAAGATAGCGGATCACAAGGTCCGCGACCGTCAGCTCCCGCCGGTAGGCTTTCTGCAGCCGCCCCTCTTCGTCCGTCAGGCGCGGAATGACCATGCCGCAGTCTTCCTTCTGCCGCATGAAATCAAGGATCGAAGAAAACGCGTCCTCACGAAGCTCGATATCCGGGTTCAGGACCGCGTGGAAATCAGAGTCCAGCAGCGGCAGGACGAGGTTGTTCGCCGCGCCGTACCCCAGGTTTTCCGGCGCCGCAATGTACGTCACGTCCGGATACTGCCTAAGAAACGCGCGAAAGCCCTCTCTGTCCCCGGCATATTCGGCTGCGCCGTTGTCGATGACATAGAGGGCTTTCGTCACGGAAACAGCAGTCTGCTCTTCAATCGAGCGGACTGCCCTTTCTGCTGCTTCTGCGTCGCGGTAAACGACGATGGAGATCGAAAGATCGGTATGCATGAGGGGTCTCCCCCGTTTACATGGCTCCCTTGCGGGAGAACCAGGCGACGATCGTTTTGAAGAAGATCCTGATGTCGAGACGGATCGAGAAATGCGTGATGTAATAAGTGTCCAGGTTCACGACTTCTTCGAAATCCGTGATCTCGGAACGGCCGGAGACCTGCCACATGCCCGTCAGGCCGGGCCGCATGGACATCCTGGCCCGGTGATGATAGGAATACCGGTTCCATTCGTCGACCGTCGGCGGGCGCGTGCCGATCACCGACATGTCGCCCTTCAGGATGTTGAAGAACTGCGGGAATTCGTCGATCGACCACTTGCGGATGAATTCGCCCAGGCCGGTCTTGTGCGTGCCGTCCGGCAGGATCTCGTTCCCGATGACGCGGGGATCGAACTCGACCTTGAACATCAGGCCGTCCTGCACGCGGTTCTCCTTCTCCAGTTCCTTCTTTCGCTGCTCCGCGTCCGGCACCATCGTCCGGAGCTTGTAAAGCTTGAATTTCTTGCCGTTCGTGCCGACGCGCTCCTGCTTGAAGATGACCGGGCCCGGCGACTTCAGGCAGACGAGCGGTCCGAAGATCAGAAGCAGGATGCCCGCGAACACCGAACCGATCAGGCCGCAGAAAATGTCGAACGCGCGCTTGATCACGGCCTGCTTCGCGGTCAGGTAGTTGACCGAGGTCGTCAGGACCGTGTGTCCGCACATGGATTCGATGAAGCGCTTGCCCGGGATGTCGTCCTGCATGCCGAGCACCGTATGCACCGTCATGCCCATTTCACGGCAGCTGCGGATGAACGGATAAGCGTCGATGTTGTTTTCCGACAGATACACCATCACTTCGTCGATCCACTTGTCGATGACATAGTCCGCGCCGGTCTCGAGCGTCGCAACGACGGGAACGCC
>JAGDBR010000066.1 GCA_017958935.1 Lachnospiraceae bacterium
ACGGTCGACGAACTGCTCGAGGAGGAAGGCTTCGACGCCGTCTTCATCGGTACGGGCGCCGGTCTGCCGCGGTTCATGGGCATTCCGGGCGAGAGCGCGAACGGCGTCTTTTCGGCGAATGAATTCCTGACCCGGTCGAACCTGATGAAGGGTTTCCGGGAGGATTACGATACCCCGATCGTCGTCGGAAAGAAAGTCTTCGTCGTCGGCGGCGGCAACGTCGCGATGGACGCGGCGCGGACGGCGCTCAGGCTCGGAGCCGAGACGCACATCGTCTACAGACGGTCGATCGAGGAGCTGCCGGCGAGGCAGGAGGAAGTGCACCACGCGAAGGAAGAAGGCGTCGTCTTCGACCTGCTGCAGAATCCGGTCAGCATTCTGACGGACGATGCGGGCAACGTGACGGGCGTGCGCCTGATCAGGATGACGCTCGGCGAGCCGGACGCTTCCGGCAGAAGAAGCCCGGTCGAACTTCCGGGCTCCGAATACGAAGTTCCGTGCGACATGGTCATCATGGCGCTCGGCACCTCGCCGAACCCGCTGATCTCTTCGACGACGAAGGGGCTGGAAACGAACCGCCGGAAATGTATCGTCGCGGAGGAAGAGACCGGCAAGACGAGCCGCGACCGCGTCTACGCGGGCGGCGACGCCGTTTCGGGCGCGGCGACCGTGATCCTGGCCATGCAGGCCGGGAAACAGGCCGCGGCAGCGATCCACAAAGAACTCGGCGGATGCGTCTGAGGCTGACGAAAGAATTGAACAGGTGTCACCTGAATAATATAACAGGGATCACCGCGGAACATACAGGGGACTTCAGAGGCGTTTGGTCTTAAGGTCTTCTGTTTTCCGCATTTTATGAAAGACATCCGGCGATAACGCGGACCGTGCCGTACAGCGGTGCGGACCCGGAAAGGCGTGGCGTGAACAGAGCGGAAAGCGAAAAGGAGCTCGCGCTCCAGAAAGAATATATCCGGATCATGCGGGAACGCGTGGAGGAACGCATCGCGAAGACGCGTTCCGTGCCGGCCTATCATATCGAGACCTTCGGCTGCCAGATGAACGCGAAGGATTCGGAAAAGCTGGCCGGCATCCTGGAAGAGATCGGCTACGTCCGCACGGACGACGAAGAGAAAGCGGACCTCGTCCTGTACAATACGTGCACGGTGCGCGAGAACGCGAATCTCAAGGTCTACGGCCGGCTCGGACAGCTGAATTCAGTGCGGAAACGCGAGAATCCGGATATGAAGATCGTCCTCTGCGGCTGCATGATGCAGGAGCCGGACGAGGTGGAGACCGTCCGCACGAAGTATTCCTTCGTCAACGCGGTCTTCGGGACGCACAACATTTTCCGCCTGGCGCAGCTTTTATACCGGATGGAGACCGAGAAGAATCCGGTCATCGACGTCTGGGAGGGCACGGACAAGATCGTCGAGGATCTGCCGTCCGTCCGCAAATACGCCTTCAAGTCGGGCGTGAACATCATGTACGGCTGCAACAATTTCTGCTCCTACTGTATCGTGCCTTACGTGCGCGGGCGGGAGCGGAGCCGCGAACCCGCCGACATCCTGCGGGAGATCCGGCAGCTGGCAAAGGACGGCGTGAAGGAGGTCATGCTGCTCGGCAAGAACGTGAATTCCTCCGGCAATACACTGGAGACGCCCGGTTCGTTCGCATCGCTCTTAAAAGAAGTCGAGATGATCGACGGCATCGAGCGGATC
>JAGDBR010000067.1 GCA_017958935.1 Lachnospiraceae bacterium
CGCGTCGAAAACCGGATGTGTGGCATCCGGAAGCTGCAAATTGGAGAAGTCGTCCGCCGCGATCACATAAGGGAGAGTCGGCTTCGCCGGCTTTGCGTTCGCAGGCGGCTTTGTCGTTTCCTGCTTCGGCGTTTTTGCGTCCGCGGCGGGAAGCGCGGTTTCCTGCTTGGCCGCCGGTTTTTCGGAGGCGGGGGCCTTGTCCCCGGAAGAAACCTGGGTGCAGCCGGTGAAAATCACGGCGAGGACGCAGAAAAGAGCGATACAGAAACGTTTGGAAATCATTGGCGGCAGCTCCTTATTGGGTGATTAAAAGGAAACTCCCGAAAAGCAGGCGCTTCACGGGAGCATAGGTTATCAGTCGTTTTTCGTGTCCATGATCGCCAGCGAGGAGACGCGGTCGCCTTCCTCGGTCTTCATCAGCGTTACGCCCTGCGTATTGCGGCTGATCAGGGAAATCTCGCTGACGCTGGTGCGGATGACGATGCCGTCGGTGGTAATCAGCATCAGTTCCTGGTCCTGGTCCGGGTGCGCGACCTTGAGGCCGACGACGGCGCCCGTCTTGTCCGTGACCTTCATGTTGATGATGCCTTTGCCGCCGCGCTGGGTCACGCGGTATTCCTCGGCCTTCGTGCGCTTGCCGTAGCCCTGCTCGGTGACGGTGAGGATCTCGCTGTCGCCGGAGAGCTTGTCCATGCCCACGACCTCGTCCATGTCGTGGAGACGGATGCCGGTGACGCCGCGGGTCTGCCGACCCATGGCGCGGACGTTTTGCTCCTCGAATACGATGGCCTGCCCGTCCCGGGTGCCGAGAATGATGCGGCTCTCGCCGTCGGTGAAGCGGACGCCGATCAGGTCGTCGTCCTCGTCCAGGTTGATGGCGATGAGGCCGCCCTTGCGCGAGGTGTCGTATTCCTTGACGACGGTCTTCTTCACGACGCCTTTCTTCGTCGCCATGAAAAGGTACCGGTCTTCGCGGAACTCGCGGATCGGGATGATGGCCGTGATGGTCTCGTCGGAGGACAGCGGCAGCAGGTTCACGATGGCGGTGCCCTTCGCCTGACGCGCGGACTCCGGAATGTCGTAGCCTTTCAGCCGGTAGACGAGGCCGCGGCTGGTGAAGAACAGGATCGTATGGTGCGTCGTCGTGATCAGCAGGTTCTCGACGAAGTCCGTTTCCTTCGTGCCCATGCCCGTGACGCCGCGCCCGCCGCGCTTCTGCGTGCGGTAAGTGGCCAGCGGGATGCGCTTGACGTAGCCGCCGTGGGTCACGGTGACGACCACGTCCTCCTCGGCGATCAGGTCTTCGACGTTCATTTCCGTCGTGTCGATGGTGATGCGCGAGCGGCGGTCGTCGCCGTATTTCTCGCGGACCTCCTTCAGCTCGTCCTTGATGATGCCGAAAATCTTGTTTTCGTCGGCCAGGACGCCCTTCAAGTATTCGATGGTTTTCAAGACCTCTTTGTATTCCTCCTCGATCTTTTCGCGCTCGAGGCCGGTCAGGCGCTGGAGGCGAAGGTCAAGAATGGCCTGCGCCTGCTTCTCCGTCAGGGAGAAGCCCGTCATCAAGGCTTCACGGGCGATGTCGGCGGTGCGGCTCTCGCGGATCGTCTTGATGACCGCGTCGAGGTGGTCGAGGGCGATGTTCAAGCCCTCCAAGATGTGGGCGCGGGCCTCGGCTTTCGCCAGCTCGTATTTGGTGCGCCGCGTGATGACGTCTTTCTGGTGGGCGATATAATA
>JAGDBR010000068.1 GCA_017958935.1 Lachnospiraceae bacterium
ATGTTGCGGGTCTTGGTCGCCACGACGAGCATGACGACGACCGGGATCAGCATGAACAGGCTCTTCGGGTTGGCGCCTTCGAGCGCCGCCGTCGCAGCCATTTCACCGCCGCCGCCGAAGATCGCGAACAGGATCAGGGCGATGACGCCCGCGACCGCGGAATACTTCAGACGGGACTTGACGACGCCGCCGACGTCTGCCGGACGGCCGTCATTGAACTGCTGCGTGGAGGAAGAAGCGATCGTCGTATCGGAGATCGGAGCGAGGTTGTCGCCGAAGATCGCGCCGGAGACGATGGCGCCGGCCAGGACCGCCGGGTTGCAGCCGAGGGCAACGCCCGCCGGATAGAAGATCGGGAACGCGATGAACATCGTGCCGATCGAGGAACCCGTCGCCGTCGACACGACGCAGGTCGCAAGGAAGATGAAGGCCGTGAAAATGCCGCCCTTCATGCCGATGCCGTTCGCGAGCCAGACGAAGCCGCCGGACAGGCCGCTCTCCTTCATCAGCGCGGAGAACATGCCGATGACGAAGAAGATGACGATGACGGAAACGGAAGTGATCGAGGACACGCCGGAGATGGCCGCATCCCAGTACTTGGTGTAGCTCTTGCAGAAGATGCCGCCGATCAGCAGGGCAATGAAGCCGCCCGCCGCCAGCGCTTCCATGTTGAATGCCTTGAACCAGACAAACAGGATGACGCAGAATGCGAAGAAGATCGCGACAGGAATCAGCGAAAGGAACATGCTGCCGCGAAACTCGAGTTTTTCAGTCTTTTCTGACATTGAAATATCCCCCATTAAAATGTGTGTTGGTGCAGCCGCCCCGTTTGGGGCCGGGCAGGTTCTTGCGCGGCGTCAGCAGATGCCCTTCTCATGGGCAAGCTGCGTGAGCGCGTCTTTGATGCGGTTGAAGCGCAGCGCGGCGTCTTCATCTTTTGCGAAGCAGGCCGAGACGATACGCAGATGTCCCTTGCCCTGATCGCCGTACGGATCGCCCTGGTTGACCATGACGTTCGCGTGCTTCATCAGATACTCCGAAACTTCGGCTGCCGTGCCGAGGGCCGAGATGTCGATCCACGACAGGATGCCGCTCTCGCTGAGCTTCATCTTGACGCCGGGCGCCTTGCTCAGGATGTCGTAGGCGATCCTGCGGCGTCTCTCGAGCCGTTCGAAGTTGCTCTTCAGGTACTCCGTGTCTTCGATCGCCGCGATCGCGCCGATGGAGCCCAGGGTGGAGGTCGCGCCAAGCACGTTGACGGCGCCGCCGTACAGGACGTCCATGATCTCGTCGTTCGCATAGATGTAGCCGACGCGGAGACCGCTTAAGCCCAGACCCTTCGAGATGCTGCAGACCGTCAGCGTCCGCTCCCACATGCCGGGGAACGTGACCGGCGAGACGAACTCGATGCCGTCGTAGATGTGATCTTCGAAAGCCTGGTCGCTGACGAGGATCAGATCGTGGCGCTTGACGAAGTCGCACAGCGCTTCAATGCTTTCCCTGCGGAAAACGGTGGTCGTCGGGTTGTTCGGGTTCGTGATCAGGACCATTTTCGTCTTGTCCGTGACGCGCTTCTCGAACTCCTCGATGCGGATCTGGTAGTTGTCCTCCTCGTAAAGGGGGACGGGGACCGTGATGCCGCCCAGAAGCTTCGGATTCAGGAAGTTGCTGGGATAGCTCGGGTCGGGGACCATGACCTCGTCGCCTTCGCAGATGAACGGCATCATGGCGTACAGAAGGCCGGAGTCGGAGCCCGGCGTGACGATGACGTTGCGGCTCGGATCGATCGAAAGACCGGTCTGGGCGCTGACTTTCTTCGCGATCGTCTCGCGAAGCTCCAGTTTGCCGATCGGCATGACGTAATGGGACGGGAAGCCGTCCTCGATCGCCTCGATCAGCGCTTTCTTGACGGATTCGGGAAGGGACGGGTCCGGGAAATAAGGATCTGCCCAGGCCATGTTGTCGCCGCCGTTCTTCAGGAAGTTGGCAGCGCCTTCGCCGACGTCCGCTTTCGTGACTTTCAGGAACAGACCGCCCTGAAGATCACGGAACTTGTGGTTCATTTTGCTCTTGACATCCATGGTAGTTCCTCCGTTTCCCCGATCATCTTTCCGCGATCAGTTCCACTTCACAAAGGACCCCCTTCGGAAGCTTCGCGACTTCGACGCAGGAGCGCGCCGGAAGCGAGACGAAGTACTTCGCGTAGACCGCGTTGAACGCTGCGAAATCGTTCATGTCCTGGATGAAGCAGGTGGTCTTCACGACTCTGTCGAAAGACGTGCCCGCGGCTTCCAGCACGGCGGCAAGGTTCTTCATGACCTGCTCGGCCTGTTCTTCGATGCCGCCCGCGACGACTGCGTTCGTCTCGGGGTCGACCGGGATCTGGCCTGAAGTGAACAAAAGCCCGCCGCTGATCATCGCCTGTGAATACGGGCCGATGGCTGCGGGGGCTTTCTCGGTGTACACCTTGATCATAGATCTTCCTCCTTATCGTAGATTACGGTGTTTTGTTGGTTTAATTGTAAATGATGAAATATAGTTTAGTCAATAGTAAAAATTATTTTATCGAAAAAAATATTTCTGGCAGCGGGCAACCGCCTTTTCCGCATAAAAGAACGGCGCGGCCTTTGCGGCTGCGCCGTTTGCTCAATGCAGTTCTTTTTCGGGGTCGACGTACCGGCTGAGCAGCGCCCCGACCTGATACAGCAGGCTGTACTTTTCATAGGGGACGTTCGACGTCGTGATGCGGACGATCCTGCCGTCCTTTAGGAACTTGACGACGTATTCGCCGCCCGTTATCACGGCTTCCCTCCGGCCTTCGTACTGCGCCAGGTCAGTCTCTTCCAGAAGGGCCGTGACGGCGTCGAACACTTCCTTCCCGGCGGCGAAGCCGCGGTGGCGCTCCTTCCGGGCGCCCGCCGGCAGGTCGTACCGGTGGAGCTGATATTCTCCCGTCTTTTCGTCAAGGTACAGGACGATCTCGTCGTGCCCGTCGCCGACGGCGGTCGCAAGTACCTTCCGGCAGCAGTCGACGATGAGCGTGAGCCCCTTGTCGTCCGGTCCGTCGGGGATATCCTCCTCAGGCATCATGTCCGGCATCATGCCGACCGGCCGGATGCCTTGTCCCATTCCGGCTGTGAACGGGCCGGAGAAGACCGCGGGCTCCGGTTTCGGGACGGCGTCCGCAAGCAGCTCTTTTCCTTCCAGCAGCATTCCGCATTCCGGACAGAAGCGGATGCCTTCCGGGACTTCGGTGCCGCAGCCCGGGCAAAAAGTTTTCCTGTTTTCTTCCATGACGTTGCATCCTCCGTTCGTCTATTTCAAAATACCATAAAAAGAAGCGGAAGGGAAGCGGACGTCGTGCTTTTTTAGTAGATTTTTGCGCGGCGATTCGCTATAATGGGAACAGTACTGTATGAAAAGGAGTGCCGCATGTACTATCTGATCAAGGAAACA
>JAGDBR010000069.1 GCA_017958935.1 Lachnospiraceae bacterium
ACATCGGTCCGCACCTCCGGCGCGGTGAGGGTCAGGCGGTTGTCGCAGTAGACCGGGCTCTTGATGCCGCTTGCCCAAGTGAAGGGCTCGTCGGGCCGGAAGAACACGGCCCGGATCTTCAGCAGGTCCCGCGCAATGATTTCAGCATTCATCCGAGAAACTCCTTTACACATCTTCTGTAGGCGGCGACGGGGTCGTCGCTCTGAGTGATCGGTCGGCCGACCACGATATAGTCGGAGCCGAGTGTCCGGTCCTGGGCGGGAGTGGTGACGCGCTTCTGGTCGCCCTTCTCGCCCTCGGCGAAGCGCACGCCCGGCGTCACGGTGAGAAAATCGGCGCCGCAGCGCTCGTGGACAATGCCGGCTTCAAGCGGCGAGCAGACGACGCCGTCCAGGCCGGCTGCCTTCGCGTTTTCCGCATAATGCAGGACGACTTCATTGATCGGTTCGCGGATCCAGAGGTCGCGCTCCATGGCTTCCTGGTCGGTCGAGGTCAGCTGGGTGATCGCGATGAGCAGGGGGCGTGTGCCGTCGGGCCGCGTCAGACCCTCCAGTCCCGCCTTCATCATGGCGACCGTGCCGCCCGCGTGCACGTTGCAGATGTCCACGTCGAGATTTGAGAGCACGGACATCGCCTTCTTCACCGTGTTCGGGATGTCGTGCAGCTTTAAGTCCAGGAAGATCCTGTGGCCGCGCGCCTTCAGCTCCCGCACGATCGCGGGGCCTTCCGCGTAGAATAATTCCATGCCGATCTTCACGAACGGCTTCCTGTCCGTAAATCTGTCCAGAAACGCGAGCGTCTGTTCCTTCGATGCGAAGTCACAGGCGATGATGACGTCCTTTCCCATTAATGAGCACCTCCGATGATTTCCGATAATTCCCTGATCCCGTATTTGTTCATGGCAGCGGGCAGGTCCTGCACGATCCTGTAACTTGCGAAAGGATCCACGAGATTTGCCGAGCCGACTTCGACGGCTGTCGCTCCCGCCAGCATCATCTCGATCACGTCTTCCGCGCTTGACACGCCGCCGAGTCCCACGATGGGAAGCTTCACGGCGTCATACACCTGGTACACCATCCGGAGCGCGACCGGGAAGACTGCCGGGCCGGAGAGCCCGCCCATCCGGTTCGCGACCACGGGCCTTTTCGTCTTCAGGTCGATCCGCATGCCAAGCAGAGTGTTGATAAGGCTGATGCCGTCGGCGCCCGCGTCTTCGCAGGCCTTTGCGATCAGTGTAATGTCCGTCACGTTCGGCGTCAGCTTCACGATGACGGGCTTTTTCACGGCTTTTTTCACGGCCGAAACGACCGATGCCGCGGCCTGCGGGTCCGTGCCGAAGCTCATGCCGCCGCCGTGCACGTTCGGGCAGCTGATGTTGACTTCAAGCCAGCCGACCTGGGGTTCCGCGTCCAGTTTTTCGCACGTGTATACGTAATCTTCCACGGAGAAGCCGCTGACGTTCGCCATGACAGGCTTGCGGAAGCATTGCTTCAGCTTCGGCAGTTCCTCCGCAATGACTGCGTCGACGCCCGGGTTCTGCAGGCCGACCGAATTGATCAGGCCGCCGGGACATTCCGCGATGCGCGGCGTCGGATTGCCGAAACGCGGCTCCTTCGTCGTGCCCTTGAATGAAAAACTGCCGAGGCAGTTGATGTCGTAGAGCTCCGCGAATTCATGACCGTAGCCGAAGGTGCCGGAAGCCGGGATGACGGGGTTGTCGAGGCGGATCCCCAGCAGTTCTACCGAAGTTCCCATGGCAGTTCCTCCTTCAAAAAGACCGGGCCGTCCTTGCAGACGCGCTTCGGACCGTTTGCGGTCTCGATGCTGCAGCCCATGCATGCGCCGAATCCGCAGCCCATACGTTCTTCCAGACTGAACTGGCCGGACGTTTTCGTTGCTTTGTATACAGCCTTCAGCATCGGCATCGGCCCGCAGCAGTAGAAGTAAGTGTAATCCGCAGGCAGGGCATCCGTCACGAAGCCCTTCACCCCGAGGGACCCGTCGAGCGTCGCGATGCGGACGTCCATGAAAGTCCCTTGATGCAAAGGATCCTGCAGCAAAGCGTCCTGCTTTTTTCTGTCCGAGCAGGTCAGGCCCAGATCCCGGAATTCCTGCAGATAGAAGGCTTCCTCCGCCGTATTGAAGCCTGCCGCGAGGACCGGCTGCCTGCCTTCC
>JAGDBR010000070.1 GCA_017958935.1 Lachnospiraceae bacterium
AGGAATTCGGCGACCGCCTGACCGTTCTCGCAGTGCCGCTTCATGCGGACGTGCAGGCTCTCGAGCCCGAGGTTCAGGTAGAACGCGTTCTGCGGCGACTGGATCGAGCCGAAGTCGCGCATCAGCTGCGCCGTGCACTTCCTCATGAACGCGCCGCCCAGGCCGAACTTCTCGGCGTAGACGATGCCGTGATAGCTGTCGTCGGGGGTCGTCAGGCCCGGGAACTTGTCCCGGTGCGCCAGCCAGTCGAACCGGCCCGCGTCGACGATGGCGCCGCCGACCGCCGTGCCGTGGCCGTCCATGTATTTCGTCGTGGAGTGCGTCACGATGTCGGCGCCCCACTCGATCGGCCGGCAGTTGACCGGCGTCGCGAAGGTATTGTCGATGATGAACGGCACGCCGTGGCGGTGCGCCGCCTGCGCGAACTTCTCAATGTCCAGCACGCAGAGCGCCGGGTTCGCGATCGTCTCGCCGAAGACCGCCTTCGTATTCGGCCGGAAAGCGGCTTCCAGTTCTTCCTCGGTGCAGTCCGGGGAAACGAACGTGAAGTCGATGCCCATCTTCTTCATCGTCACCGCGAACAGGTTGTAGGTGCCGCCGTAGATCGTGGAGCTCGAGACCACGTGGTCGCCGCAGTTCGCGATGTTGAAGACCGCGTAGAAGTTCGCCGCCTGGCCGGAGGACGTCAGCATCGCCGCCGTGCCGCCCTCCATCTCGCAGATCTTTTTTGCGACGAAATCGTTCGTCGGGTTCTGCAGACGGGTGTAGAAATAGCCCGAGGCTTCCAGGTCGAACAGCTTGCCCATGTCCTCGCTGGTATTGTATTTGAACGTCGTGCTCTGGATGATCGGGATCTGGCGCGGTTCGCCGTTGTCCGGCGTGTAGCCTCCCTGGACGCAGATCGTGTTGATGTTCATGCGCATGCTCCTTTCGGGATTCGACAATAGATAGTTATATTTTAGCACCGACACCCCCGCCAATGCAAGGAAAACAGAAAAAAACAGGCGCGGTGTCCGCGGGCGCGGGCATCAAAAAAGCGCGGAACACATCCGTGTCCCGCGCCCTTTCGGGGTATGTTTCATTCTTCCGGCTTCATTGCCGCTTCTTCCGGTGCCCCGGCCGTTTCTTCCGGCGGCTTTTCCGGCATGACGCCCGCCGTCCGCCGAAGCTTCACCGACAGCTTATACAGGGGCGGCAGACAGATCAGCGTGATCAGGAAATTCGACACACAGTGGATCAGATCGTACGGGATGCCCGCAAGCCAGGCTGTTACCGCAGCCGGGAAACCGATCACGAAGATGAACGGGATCTCGCAGAGTGCGCCGAAAGTGATGCCGCTGATCGCCGCCAGGATCGCCCAAAGCCAAAAATCCTGGTTTTTCCGGAAAATCATGAGCAGTAGCGTCGTGACCGGCCAGACGAACACGTAGATGAGGCTCCACATGCCGACACCGTAGATGGCCAGCTCCAGGATCACGAAACCGATCACCGGATAGAACGCTTTCCAGCCGTGCAGCATGATGGTCAGGATCAGGAACATCGTGACCGGATGCACGTTCGGAATGTTCCGGAGTGCTTCCTTGCCGCCGAACATCAGCGCGCAGAGCACAGCCAGTTCGGCAGTCTCATAGACCGTCAGGCGGGCCGGCTGTTTCGCACGTCGCTGTTTTCCGGGGGCAAAGTCCCCGGCTTTTTCGCGGCAGTCGTTCCTCACGACGTCGGCCAGCCTTCCTGCAGGATCAGCTCGAACTTGTCGCCTTCCGCTACCGGCTGCGACTCGATGCCCAGAGCGCCCATCTCGCCGTTGACCATGATGCACCACCACTGCTGCTTCGAATCGTCGGCAGTCTCGCCGTCGACCGTCTTCACATACAGGCCGTATTCACTGGGATCGCCCTCGACCTTTACGACCGAACGGGCGGCGCCGAGAAGGAACTCTTCCTTCGTCTTCACGCTGAAGGTCTGGTCCTTGTGCGCGGCCTTGTCGATGTGCGTGACCTGGATCGTGATGTGCTTGATGCCTGCCGCGGCTTCCGTCTTCGGCTTGAAGTAGAAGAACCAGGCGCAGAGGGCGCCGATGACGAGCACCGCGAGCACGACGGCCGCAATGATTGTGCGTTTCTTGTTTTTTGTCTCCATGAAAAAACCCTCCTTTCTCTTTCGGGGACGCATGGAACCGCGTCCCCCAGGCTGCCCGCCGCAAAGAAAGAAGAGTCGTGACGGTCACACAAAGAACACCCCCGACGGTAACCGGAGGTCTTGCGTGACCGATCAGTTTCGCTTTTTAGCCGAAAGTCCGCGGCGCTTTGCGACGGAATCCGGGTAAGTCTCCTGACTTGGGCTTCATCGCCCGGCATGGCCTTCCCGGTTTCCCAGTGACACTTGTATGCCGGACTCTTCCTTCACAGTGGCGGCTCCGTGGGGGATTCGCACCCCGCTTCCTTGTTATGTCCCTCCCGGGACACCCGAATGCCTGATCGAGGATCAGCATAGCACAACCGCGCGCAAAAGTAAACGGGCAGGAGAACGGATCCTCCTGCCCGCAAGAAACATGATCCGGCTTCAGGCCTTAGCTTTCTGCCGCTTTTTGCGCCGCTGCCGGTCATACAGATAGTAAATGACGAACAGCACCGCCGTCACGCCCCAGCTCATCTGGAACACGACCATGACGTTCTCCAGCG
>JAGDBR010000071.1 GCA_017958935.1 Lachnospiraceae bacterium
CTCCTCGTTCTGCAGGAGGACGGCACGGGCGTCATGGACCTGCGGGGCGAACTGACCCCCTTCGTCTACGACGACGACAGCGGCGTGATCACCATGAACGACCAGACGTCGCAGATGATCCTCTCGGAGGACGGAACGCTGGTGATCAGCGACAAAGCCGGCACGATGTACCTGGAACTGCTGCATTAAGACGGTCCGGCAGAATCGATTCGAAATCAGGAGGACACGATGAAAAGAGTTTTGAGCATACTGCTTGTACTGGCCATGATCTTCGTCCTGGCCGCATGCTCTTCCAAGAGCGAACCCATAGACTATACGGGCACTTACGACGTGGTCAAGATCGAAGCCGGCGACTCTTCCGCCAGCGAAGAGGATATGCAGGCGCTGCGCGACCTCGGTTTCGACGCGGTCATGAGTTTCGCCTCCGACGGCACCGGCCTGATGAGCATCGGCGGACAGGAGAGCGACTTCACCTACGACGCCGAGACCGGGATCATCCATCTGAACGGCGCGGATTCCAAGATGGAATTCAACGCGGACGGTCAGCTGCTGGTGACGGACGGCGGCGGCACGATGTATCTGGAAAAGAGATCGGGCGAATAACAGCCGGAAACACAGACATAAAAAGAAGCGGATACCCCGGAAAGGGCATTCCGCTTTTTCTTTGTCTTTACGCGTCCGCTCTGGCGTAGGCGATCTTCATCTCGTTGCTGCGCTCGCGGAGCACCTTGTCCAGCAGCTCGTCGGTCTTTTCGCGGACCATGGCGGCGATCTTCTCGTTCGCCTCTTACTGCAGGCGTATGGCCGCGGCATTCGTCTTTCTCTTCATGCCTTCGAACTTTTTATCGGTCTCCTTGACGATCTTCCAGCCTTCGGTCTGCACGGCCAGCTGATAGCGCTCGATGAACGCCTTGCACTTGGCGTAGCTGGCATCCGCCATTGCCGCGATGATGCGGTTCGCCCAGTAGAAGTTCTCGGTCGTCACATGGACCGAAGCGTTCGCGAAGTATTCGGGCGTCTTGTCCACGTTCGCGTAGAAGGGGACGAAGGCGTTGAACACGTTGGAGCCCATGGCGACCCATTCCAGGATGCGGATGGCTTCGGGCTTGTCCGGGCGGATCTGGGTCAGCGAGAGGAAGTTGTTGCGGTTGATGCCGATGGGCCGCTGTTCGCCTTTGTGGAGCGGTTCGCTGCTGCTGGCGTACGGGTCGTACATCGTGCCCTGGTAGTGGGCGGACAGCACGTACTTGACGTCTTCGACCGTGATCTTTCTCTCCGGCGCCATGCAGAACGGGATGTCATCGCTGCGCGGCGTGAAGTCCGCGTGGGGACCGTCCCAGAAGTAGGTGTTTGCGTTGAAATACCGCTCGATGTACCAGGAACGCGGCGTGTTGTAGACGTGGTCCGCGTCGCTGTGGGATCCGAACGCAGACCGCGCGTCGAAGGGATCTCCCTCGAACGCCAGGTCGAGGTGGTTGGCTGCGATGAACTCCTTAATGTCTGCGCTCGCCATGTATTCCTTCTGTTCGCCCGTCGCGTCGTCCAGGTCGAACTCGTCGAGATTGAAGTAGTTCGGCGCTACGGCGTAGCAGTCGTCGGGAATGCGGCGCGCGATCCAGTGATGGCCGCCGATGGTCTCGAGCCACCAGGCTTCGTCGATATCGGAGAACGCGATGCCGTTCATCTCGTAAGTGCCGTAGGTCTCGAGCAGCCAGCCGAGGCGCTTGACGCCGTCTCTGGCGCTGCGGATGTAGGGCAGGACGAGGGTCACGATATCCTCTTCGCCGATTCCTCCCTTGAACAGCGGGTCGCCGGACAGGACGCGCTCGTTGGACGTGAGCGTCTCGGTCGCGGTCATGGATACGCCCGCGGCGTTGACCCCCGCAGCGGCCCAGTTGCCTTCCTTCGGGTCCGCGTTGGGCATGGCGGTGTAGCGCATCGGATCGTCCGGCAGATTTATTTTTACTTTGGAAATGAAGGAAACGTATTTCCGCGGCTGTTCCTCCGGCTTGACGACGATGAACTTCTTCGGTTCGAAGCCGATGCCGCCGGA
>JAGDBR010000072.1 GCA_017958935.1 Lachnospiraceae bacterium
ACCAGGGCTCGCGCCGGGAGAAGCTGACGGAGATGATCTCGGTCATGGAAGGCGCGGCATTCCCGCTTCTGGTCGCTTTTCTGCTCTCGTTCCCGTTCGGGACGAGGGGCGCGCTGTTCTACTTCACGCTCGGGGAAGCGCTGACGCTGGCGGCGATCTGCCTGATCGTGCGCGCGAAGACCGGGAAGTCCGCATTGAAGGACCTCAACGTCCTGATGCTGCCGGAGCGCTTCAGCGAAACAGCGGGCGACAGGATGGAGCTCGACATCCGGAGCATGCAGGACGTCGCCGACGGCACGGAGAAGGTCTATTCCTTCTGCCTGGAGCGCGGACAGGACGCGAAGACGGCCAACCGGCTTGCGGTCTGCTTCGAGGAGATGGCTTCGAACGTCATCCTGCACGGCTTCACGAAGGACAACCGGGACCACCACCTGTCCTTCCGCATGTCGCACAGCGACGCGCAGTGGACGATCCGGTTCCGGGACGACTGCGTCTCGTTCGACCCGATCCGGTACGTGCCGGCGCGGGAAGCCGGCGGCAAGGGCATGGGCATCCGGCTCGTGCTGCAGCTTGCGGATGAGGTCCGCTATACGAGCACGATGAACCTGAACAACCTGATGATCATCCTGAACGAGTCGACGATGGCCGGCCTGTAAAAGATGCGCATGAAAAAAAGCGCCTGCAGCTGCAGGCGCTTTTTCTGTGCGGACGCGTCAGTACCGGGTGTCCGGAAGGTAGAACTCGAAGATGACCGTGTCGTTGATCTTCTGGTCGACGTCGGGGACGCGCGAGGTCCAGGCGACCGACATCGTCCCGGCCTTGAACTGCCGTCTGACGAGCCACGGACGCTTTTCGTTGATGTAGGCGATGAAATGCGGATGGTTCAGGAACGAGAAGACGCAGCGGGAGAGCAGGAACGCGACCGGCGCGGACTGGGAGGTCCGCATGTCCTTGTACGTCGAGGACAGCTGGCCGCGGACGATCTCGGGCGCATGCTTACAGAACCACCGCACGATGAACGGGTCGAAGGACTCGATGCAGTAGACGCCCTTGTAGCCTTTCAGGATCTCGTACGTCTTCTCGCAGAGCTCGTCGTTCTTCCGGCCGGTCTTCAGTTCGACGATCAGCGGGCCGGCGCCGTAGAACGTGTCGAGCACTTCGGTGAAGAGCGGGATCGTCTGATCCGTCCCGCACAGGGACATCTTCTTCAGTTCTTCGTAATCGAATTCGTCGACGCGCCCGTGCACGCCGCAGACGCGGTCCAGCGTGTCGTCGTGGAAGACGACGACCTGTCCGTCCTTCGAGAGCTGGACGTCGAGCTCCGCGCCGTAGCCGGCGTCATGGGCGGCCTTGAACGCCGCGAGCGAATTCTCGGGAACGGACTTGTCCTGCGTGTGCAGGCCGCGGTGCGCACAGTTCCAGTGATAAAAAAGCTTCTTCTGGTCCTCTGTCGGTTTCATTCAGAAATCCTCCGCTACATATTGTATTCGAACGCGAAAAGTTGTAAGATAAGCTACAAGGTGGTGTATTGCATACCGTCGTCAGCCGCGGCGGGCCCCTTGCTTTTCGGGCAGGGAGACGGGCCGTCTTCGCATGTTTACTATAGCACCGCGGCCGGACGAAATCAATTCGATTTTCCGGGCTGCTGTTCCAGACCCCGCGACCCTGCGGCAGGCGGTCCTTTTTGCGAAATACGAAAGGCGCCGGACATGGGAAGACCGTCGGAAAAGGAATACATGGGGAACCTGTACCGGAGCGCGTTCG
>JAGDBR010000073.1 GCA_017958935.1 Lachnospiraceae bacterium
ACGTCGCCCAGAACGCGCTGATGAATATCGTCACGCTGTTCCTCGGCATTTCCGTCGGCGCGACGATGGTCGGCTCGAACTTCATCAACCTGCGGACGATCTACATCGTCGTCCTCGGTCTGGTGGCCTTCTGCTTCTCGACGATCGGCGGTCTTCTGGTCGGCAAGCTGATGTATAAGCTTTCCGGCGGCAAGATCAATCCGCTGATCGGCTCCGCGGGCGTTTCCGCCGTCCCGATGGCGGCCCGCGTCAGCCAGAAAGTCGGTCAGCAGTACAATCCGTCGAACTTCCTGCTCATGCATGCCATGGGCCCGAACGTCGCGGGCGTCATCGGTTCCGCGATCGCCGCGGGCTTCCTGTTAAGCGTATTCGGCGCCTGAGGCTGATCAAAAGCCGAACCTGAGTATTTTGTAAAGAATGCGGCCGGTACTGCCGCAAGCAGCATGAAAGAGCCCCTGTCCGGCAATGCCGTCCAGGGGCTCTTTCGTCTGTCCTTTGTCTGCTTTTTTCAGATCACTCGTAGAATACTTCGTAGTCGGGAAGCGCTTTCCATTCAGCGCTGGATTTCAGGATCCCGACGATCAGATCGTGCATGTCGAGAAAAGCCCTGCCCGTCTCATCCTTCGGATGGTTCAACAGGTCGATCTCTTTACAAGCGATGGTCTTGTCGACGGCGCCGTACTTTACATGGAGAATGATGTCCCTTGACGGCTCCGAAGAATACATGCACGGGTCGTATTCATCCGGATAGCTCTCCGGATCCATTTTCAGCATCATCCGGTAGATCTCATTCTTTTCTTCTTCCGTCAGAAAATAATACGTCACGTATTTTTCCGGACGGGCCGTGTCCGTCGTCTTTACGAGTTTCCCCGTCACGCTGTCATAGGAAGCGATCCCGTAAACGTCAAACACGAGCGCGAAGCGGAAATCGGCCGGTGCTGCCGGATCGGATGCTTTCCCGGTCTCTTCGGCAGGCAGGAAATTCTCGGAAACGCTTTCCTTCTTTGTATTCTGCGCGCATCCTGCAAGAATGCCTGCGAACAGCACAACACACCAGAGCAGCCTCATCCTCTTCATGGAACTGTACCTCCTTTACCTTAAAGGAGTCGGATTATGCGCCGTACCGGTTACATTCTCCCGAAGTTTACGCGGCATCACCCGAGCGCTTCCGCTTTCTTAAGTTCCTCCGACCAGTCCAGATACTGATACTCCCGGACTTCCGGCGCTTCCTTAAACCAGTTCATGAACTTCTCCATGATCGGCTTCTTCCAGACCTTCACGTCGATCTCCTCAGCGGTATAGGCGCCGCTTTCCAGCATCGCGAAGCCGAAGATGTCCCGTACCTTCTCCTTTTCGGCCTTGATGACCAGCGGCTCAGCCATGTGCGGCGGAATGAACAGGACGCCCGTGACCGTTCCGAAGACGACGTCGCCCGGCAGGCAGGTCGCGCGCCCGATGTTCACGGGCCGGTTCGCGTCGGAGATCAGTCCCTCCTTCATGAAACCCGGATCGGTCTTCCGGTAGTAGATCTGCACGTCGATCTCCCGGACCTGCTCCAGGTCCCGGATCCCGCCGTAGATCACGGCGCCGCCGTTCTTCGTCCGGGCCTTCACGGCCGTCGTCAGGTTGCCGCCGAGATAGGTGCAGTCCTGCACCTTGTCGTACGCGTCCGCGACCAGGACGTCCCCTTCCTGCAGTTCGTCGATCGTCCAGCGGAACATGCCGAACTTGTTCTCCTGCGCCAGGCTCTCGTCCGTCGCCTTCGCGAGGTCCGGCCGCGTCGGCACCATGCGGAACGTCGCGGCGCGCCCGACGAGCTTATAGTCCTGCGTCCGCTGAAAGTCGCCCTCGAACTGGAAGACGTAGCCCCGCTCGAACAGGTACATCCAGGCTTCTTCCAGGCGGATCTTCCGGATCCTTTCGAGGACGTCGTCCGGAACGCGCGGTCTTCCGTCCGGGAAGCGCTCCCCTTTCCATTCCTTCGTGATCTCCATTACATAGTCGCGGTCTTTATAACAGATCATGACGGCTCCTTCTCAAAAAAAAGCCCGCGCGGTCC
>JAGDBR010000005.1 GCA_017958935.1 Lachnospiraceae bacterium
CGCGCTGTATTCATAGGAGTACAGGCCCATGTAGTAATGCGGCTGGCGCATCCACGTCAGGGCCGCGTCGTCGTCGATCTCGACCGCGTCGCCCCAGAACTCCTGCAGCGTTTCCTTGAACAGGCCGGTCAGCGTGTCGGCGTAGACACTGCCGCCTTCCTGGACGATCTTGTAGACCTTCCGCTGATAAGCGGCTTCCAGCAGGTGCGTCACAAAGTTGTGATAATAGGTGTGGCCGATCATGCAGCTGTAGACCCAGCGGCGGAACCGCTTGTCGTCGCTCGTCTTCAGCAAATAGTTCTCCATCAGCAGCTCGTTCATCGTCGACGGGCTCTCGACGAAATAGCCGGAGACCTCCGTGTCCAGGATCGACTGCGCGCCGTTGCAGGCGCGAAAGTGGCCCGCGTGGCCGAGCTCGTGCGCCAGCGTGATGACGTCCGACATCCGGTCGTTCCAGCTGAGCAGGATGAAGGAGCCCTTTCCGTAGGGGCTCGCGCAGAAGCCGCCGGTGCTCTTGCCCTGGTTCTTCGCGAAGTCGACCCAGCGCTTCTCGTAGGCCTCGCGGATCATCGAGCCGTAGTCCTCGCCGAGGATGCTCAGGCCGTTCATGATGTACTTCTTCGATTCCTCGACCGTGACCTTCGGATCGTATTCGGGATCGACGGCGATCTTCAGGTCCGCGAAAGTCATCTTCTCGAGCCCGTACAGGCGCTGCAGGAGTTTGGCGTACCGGCGCATGTGCGGCGCCAGTTCCTTCATGATCAGGTCGATCTGGCGGTCGTACATCTCGCGCGTCACGTGCTCGTTGAAAATGTCCTTGTCATAGATGTCCTTGTATCCGCGCAGTTCGGCCGTGACCTTCTCACGCTGCACTTCGGCGTTATAGCAGGCCGCCGTCGTATTCTCGTACTGGCGGAGCTTGGCGGCGAAGGCTTTCGCGGCCGCGCGGCGCACCGCCGTGTCCGCCTCGAGCTCGTAATCGTCCTCGAAGAGCGAATAACCGAGCGGATACTTCTTCCCGTTCGCTTCGAAGTCGTCGAACTTCATGTCCGCGAGCTTCGTCTGCTCGTACACCGTATACGGCAGTCCCATGATGTTCCCGTATGCCGCGAGCACGCGCTCCGCATCCTTCGACAAAAGGTGGGGCTTCTTGCGGATGATCTCCTTCAGGTATCCGGCCGTGCTGCCGGCTTTCTCGACGGCTTCCTGCAGCACATCATCGCTCTGTTCGCAGATCTCGCCTTCCATGAAGCTCATGTCCGCCCATGCGTTGTTCATGATGTCGTCGACCTTCGCCATCTGCTCCATCGACTTCGTATCGTAATGGTCCACGGAGACCGCGAGCGAATAATACTCGCCGACGAGCGTCCCGAGTTCGATCGCTTTTTCGAACAGATGCAGGCATTTGACGATGTTGTCGGCCGTGTCGAGCTTTCCCCGCATCGCGGCGATCTCTGCGACGTACTGCTGGAAACGCTCCGCGTCTTTCCAGAGATCCTCTTCGTTCTCATAGATCAGGGAAAGGTCCCAGGTCAGTTCCACCGGGACTTCCGCTCTGCTTAACAGTCTTTCTTCCATTTTTTCTCCTCCGTTTTTATGATAATGCCGGTAATTCCAGCAATCTGTCGGCAGTAAAGGACGCGGCCCATACCTTGAAATCGAAGCGGCACTTCTGCGCCGGCATCTGCAGATGCCAGACTTTGGCGCCGTCCACGGTCTCGATGCACAGGTGCGCCGAGCCCGGCACGCTGTCGGGGTTGCCGGGGTCCGCGTTGCCGAACGAGCCCGTGATGCCGATCCCGATGTCCGCGTGGCAGGCTGCCCGGCAGGCTTTCGCCATCGCTTCCGCCGTTTCGGCCGAATAGACGCCGTATGCGGCGATCACTTCTTTCGGGACGCCGGACGCGATCTTCCGCTCGTTGCTGTAGGTCACGAACGCGCCTTTCAGCACGGCCGAAGAACCTTCGGTGTCCGTGA
>JAGDBR010000074.1 GCA_017958935.1 Lachnospiraceae bacterium
CGTACAGGTTCCTGCCGAAGATGTCTTCCCGGCTGAACAGCGCCTTCAGGCAGCTCATGTCCTGGTCCTCGTCCGCGACCTTCAGGCCGGCGACGATCGGCTGGAGCTCCGGAAGCAGCGGATCGGTCGAAAGCGGCATCTCATTGCCGTTGTCGTCGATCGCGCGCAGGAACCGCGCATAGCCTGCGAAGACCAGCGGGATCAGGTTCAGCTTCGTCACGTCCATGCCCGCTGCCAGATACTCCTTGACCGTGCCGCCGAAACGGACCGGGATCTTCTGCGAAGTATCGACGGAGATACGCTGCGGCGTGTCGGGCATGTACGGATTCGGCAGGCGCTTCTCGAGCACTTCCGAAATGAACTTCTTCGGGTCGATGATGCCCGGGTCGACGACGACCGGCATGCCCTCTTCGTAACCGATGCGGTAGATCAGGCCCTTCAGGTCCTCGTCCTTCATCTCGGCCGAGATCAGGTCATAGCCGAGCATGCAGCCGAAGATGCTCATCGCGGTGTGGAGCGGGTTCAGGCAGGTGCCGACCTTCATGCGCTCGATCCTGTCGACGGTCTCGCGGTCCGTGAACAGCGCGCCGCCTTCGGAGAGCGGCGGACGGCCCGCGGGGGCGTCGTCCTCGATGACGAGGTATCCGACTTCCTCGGAGTTCACGTAAGGCGCCGTGAAGCTGTGGCGCGCGGTCTCGATGATCTCGACGTCCTCGAACCCGTCTTCGATGAGCATCTGACGGATGCGGGGATCCGGGCGCGGCGTGATCTTGTCGATCATCGCCCACGGATACGTGACCTTCTCGGGATCCTTGACGTAGCACAGGAAATCTTCCCCGGCTTCGCCGAGCGCGACGAATTTCTCCGCGTAGGCGAAGACGCCCTTCTTCACGATGTCGCCGTTATGCGAGCAGTTGTCGGTCGACTGCAGCGTGATGGGATAGGCGCCGGCCTTGAAGCGCTCCAGCAGAAGCCGCGTCAGCTTGCCCATCGCGAACACGGCGCCGAGGCCGCGTTCCAGGTCGGTCTCATTGAAGGAGTAGCCCTTCTCGGTGATCGAGAACGTCACCATCTGCAGCGACGGGTTCCTGAAAATGTCTTCCAGCCGTGCCCAGTCCTCCGGGAACTCGGTCCCGGCCTTCAAAGACTCGGTCATGCAGCCGATGATGTTCTTTTCGATCGAGCCGTCCGCGTGCATGACGACGGACAGCGACAGATTGTCGTACGGCCGGTAGGCGCGGTCGATGATCTCGTAGTCGAAGCTTTCCGCGCCGACGACGCCGCGGTCATAGAGGCCCTTGTCCAGCACCTTTTCGAGGATGTCCGCCTGGAACGCGCGGAAGATGTTTCCCGCGCCGAAGTGGACCCACGTCGGCTCTTCAAACGTCTTTTTCTTCAGCGCTTCGCGGTCGAACTGCGGCAGATGATAGCCCTTTTCCTCAAATGCGCGGCGGCCTTCTTCGGTCAGAATGTCCAGCAGTTTCATGTGGCTCTCCCTTTCTGTGTTTGGTGTATGCGGGCAACAGGTCGCTCCGCTGTCTTCATTATCCACCATTCCGGCGAAAAAAGCAAGATTTCCGCGAAAATCCGCGTCCCTTACAGGCGGATCAGCTCTTCCTTCTCATACAGGTATTCCCAGGGCTCTCCCGCCGCGAGGAAGGTGAAGCCCGCCGCGAGCGTCCCGGACTTCACGGCCGTGATCCGCGTCAGCTCCGATTCCTTCACGGAAAGCTTTCGCGCAATGGATTTCAGGATCGCCGAGCGCGTGTCCCCGACGTAGCTTTCGTCGAATTCGCGCAGCTCGTCCAGCGAGTCGAACTCGTAGATCGCTTCCGCCGGATAGCGCCGGATCTTCATCTTCAGCTCGTCCAGATGCCGCATGAAGATCGCTTCCCAGAGCATGTCCGCCGTCCCCGGCTCGTCATAAATCCGGGTCAGGATCCGCAGGAACTTCGCGCTGAACTCCGCTGTCCAGAAGACGTGGCCGAGCATGTACCAGGCATTTTCGCCGCCGACGGTGACCGCGTTGATCCAGCCCTCTTCGTCCTCGCTCATGCACCACTCCGCGGTCGGGCCGTCCGCGTAGACGGCCGCGTAGTAGGATTCGTCGACGCTGCGTTCGAACGGATTCACGGTGAAGTAATTGTCGGCCGAGCAGATGTAGCTGTTCTTCAGGAAGTCCCGCGCGGCCCAGATGCTCGAATTGTTGTTCCGCGTCAGGTACTCTGTGTTCTCGACGAGGATGACGCCGTACTTCTCTTTCAGATAATAAAACTGCTCTTTCCGGTACCCGAGGACCAGGACGATCTCCGGAACGCCCGCTTCCTGAAGCTGCCGGATCTGGCGCTCCAGCAGGACCTCTCCCTTCACGACGGTCAGGCCCTTCGGCTTTTCGTACGAAAGCGGCGCGAAACGGCTCGACGTTCCCGCGCACATGATGACGGCGTTGTCCACGATATGACTCATTTTCACCCTCCTGTGTTTACTCTCCGGGCATCCGGTGTTCCTTCAGCACGGTCTCCTCTTCAATGAAGCGCCAGTTGGCGCGGTCGTTCATGTCCTTTCCGACCACGGCCCAGCCGGACGCGTCGAACGTTTTGTCCGACGTGCTGACGTGCCAGTCCCGGGACGTCATGATGAACTGGTCATGGGCGGTCTTTTCTTCCGTCGTGATCCGCTTCCCGGTGAACGGGTTCACGGGATCGGCGATCACGTCCTTCACGGCTATGGCCGGGACGTCCGCGTTCGTCATGAATTCGTCCGAGACGCGGAAACCTTCCGCGCCGAAGTCCTTCACCATCAGCAGCGGATAGAAGGCTTCCGTGTCGATGGTCCCGTCGCCAACCTCGAACAGGCGGTCCGGAGCCTGCTCCAGATAGAAGCCGTGGTCCGACACGATGATGATCCGCGTATTGTCGTACACGCCCAGAAGGCGCAGACGGTCGAACCATTTTCCGATCTGCAGCAGAACGGCCATGTTGCTCTGGTAATGGATCATCAGCTGACGGTTCTCCACGATCAGCGTCTTTCCGTCCAGCGTAAAGCGGTCCGCGTGCGCTTCGTCGTACACGGTATTGTCGATCGCGTTCTCCGGCAGGTATTCCGGCTCTTTCAGCAGGGCCGGCTCGTGCGGCGTGTCGTTGTAGAAGAACAGGTACTCTCCCTTTCCGCCCGCTTCGGCCGCCGTCATGTCGGCCAGATGCGTCAGGACGTCGAACGGCGCGAGGAAGGTCCTGTCGATGCCGCGGGCCTTCGACACCCCGTAGCCGATCTGGGCCACGGCGCCGATCTGTCCGCCCGCGACGAGGTAGTTCCCGTTGTCGTAGACGACCCGCTGCAGCTCCAGCGGCAGCGTCTTCATCCAGGCAAAGGCGAAGAAATTGCGCAGATTGCCGTGGGTCGAGGCTTCCTCGTCGGTCTCGTCGCCGAAGGCGCCTTTGGTGATATAGGTGCGGATCTTGGGGTGATCGTCGAAGATCGACAGGTCCGGGATCCATTTGTAGTTTGCGTAAGGCACGTCGCAGACCGTGGCGCCGTAGCCGTTTTCGGAAAAGAGCACCGGCAGGACTTTCGCCGATTCGTTATGCTTGTTCACCAGGCGTTCGCTGTCCCGGCGGTTCAGTTCGACCGGCGTGTATTCATAGCCGCCCATCAGGGCCGGCGCGCCCATGTTCGTGTGCCCGCCGAACGAGATCACGTTCATGTACCAGGTGAAGCCGTCGAACAATTGCTTCAGCTCGGGCC
>JAGDBR010000075.1 GCA_017958935.1 Lachnospiraceae bacterium
GACGAATACGACCTCGCGGGCTTCGCGGTCGGCATCGTCGACAAGAAAAAGATCATTGACAACAGCCGCATGCGGGCGGGGGACGTCGTGATCGCGCTGCCTTCGAGCGGCGTGCATTCGAACGGCTTCTCGCTGGTGCGGAAGGTCTTCGACGTGGAGCACGCGGACCTGCGTGCGCCGCTCGAGGCGCTCGGCGGCGCGTCTTTAGGCGAGACGCTGCTGACGCCGACCCGGATCTACGTCAGGCCCGTGCTCGCGCTGCTTGAGAAGATCACGCCGAAGGGCCTGTCGCACATCACGGGCGGCGGTTTTTACGAGAACATTCCGCGCAGCATCCCGGACGGGCTCGGCGCGCGGATCGAGAAAAAGAACGTGCGCGTGCTGCCGGTCTTCGACCTGATCGCGAAAGCGGGCGGCATTTCGGAGCACGATATGTACAATACGTTCAATATGGGCGTGGGCATGAGCCTGACCGTTTCGCCGGAAGACGCTGAGACGGCGCTCGAGATCCTGCGCGAAAACGGCACGGACGCTTATGTGATGGGTGAGATCATCGAATCGGAGGACAAGGTCGTCCTTTGCTGACGGGGGAGGAACGGATATGATCAGAAAAGTGTTTTCGGGCATGCTCGCAGGGCTCTTGATCAGTATCGGCGGCGCGGTCTTTCTGTCCTGCGCGGACAAGACGGTCGGCGCGGTCGGCTTCACGATCGGGCTTCTCGGCGTCTGCTTTTACGGCGCGAACCTCTACACCGGCAGGATCGGCTATCTTTTCGACAAGCACGACAAGGACGGCATCACGGACCTTGTGTTCGGCCTGCTGGGCAACCTGATCGCGACGACGCTCTGCGGTCTGCTGCTGCACGGCATGAAGGGGGAAGCGGCCGAAGCGCTCTGCACGGCGAAGCTTGCCCAGGCACCGCTTGAGACGTTCGTGCGCAGCGTGTTCTGCGGCATCCTCGTCTACGTCGCCGTCAATCTGTTCCGTGACAAAAAAACGCCCCTCGGCATCCTGATCGGAATCCCGGTGTTCATTCTGAGCGGCTTCGAACACTCGATCGCGGACGCGTTCTATTTCGCGGCGGCAGGCGTCTACACGGGGCAGGCAGCGTTGTTCATCCTGATCGTCCTGCTCGGGAACTCTGCCGGCGCGCTGATCTTCGACCGGCTCCTTTTCGCGGCCGGCCTGAAAAAGAAAGACTGAGGACTGCATGAAGAAAGAGAAACTGACGGCTTCGCCGGTGAAAACGGCCGTGCTCGTGTCGGGCGGCGGCACGAATCTCCAGGCGATCCTGGATCAGAAGAAGGCGGGCGGGCTCCCGCATGTGGAGATCGCGCTCGTCCTGTCTTCCCAGAAGAACGCGTACGCGCTGCAGCGCGCGGAGTACGCCGGCATCCCGGCGTTCGCGTTCAGCAGGAAGAAGCTGGGTTCGCAGGAGGCGTTCGAAAAAGCGCTCATTGAGAAGCTGGAGGAGTACGGCATCGAGCTCATCGTGCTCGCGGGCTTCCTCTCGATCCTGAGCGCAGATTTCACGAAACGCTATCCGGAGCGCATCATCAATGTCCATCCGGCCCTGATCCCGTCGTTCTGCGGCGAGGGCTATTACGGGCTGAAGGTGCACGAAGCGGCGCTGGAGCGCGGCGTGAAGCTGACCGGCGCGACCGTGCATTTTGTCAATGAGATCCCCGACGGCGGGAAGATCATTGCGCAGCGGGCCGTCCGGGTCTACCCGAACGACACGCCGGAGATCCTGCAGCGCAGGGTCATGCGGCAGGCGGAATGGAAGATCCTGCCGGCCGCGGCGGAAGAAGTGGCGAAGGGCATCCTTGCCCGGAAAAATAAGGAGGCATGAAATGGCAGCATTTGAGACGAAAAGCGTAACGGAACTTCTGGCAGGCAACGCGTATCCCGGCCGCGGCGTGCTGGTCGGCACGAGCCCGGACGGGAAAAAGGCGGTGGCCGCGTACTTCATCATGGGCCGCAGCGTCAATTCCCGCAACCGGATCTTCGTGAAGAAGGACGGCGACGTGTTCACCGAGCCCTACGATCCCGAAAAGGTCGTGGATCCGAGCCTGATCATCTACGCGGCGGTGCGGAAGACGGACGGCCATCTGATCGTCACGAACGGCAACCAGACCGACACGGTCAAGGAAGGGTATGCTGCGGGCAAGTCGTTCGAAGAGTCCCTGCAGAGCCGCGAGTTCGAGCCGGACAAGCCGAACTACACGCCCCGTATCAGCGGCGTGCTGAACTTCCCGGCGCCGGGCTGCTATGATTACGAGCTGAGCATCCTGAAGAGCGTCGACGCGGAAGGCAGCGCCTGCGCGCGGTACCATTTCGCCTATCCCTGCGTCCCGGGCCTCGGCCACCTGATCCACACCTACGTCGGCGACGGCTCTCCGCTGCCGTCCTTCGAGGGCGAGCCGGAGCGCGTGAAGACGCTGGACTGCATCGACTGCTTCACGGAGGAACTGTGGAACGCGCTCGACGAAGCGAACAAGATCTCGCTTTACGTGAGCTATACGGACATTGAGACCGGAAAGACGGAAGACCGTCTGGTCAACAAATACAACTGAGGTCGGCGAAGACGACAGGAAAGGATGAGATCATGACTGAACTGGAACTGAAATACGGCTGCAACCCGAACCAGAAGCCCGCGAAGATCTACATGGAGGACGGAAGCGAACTGCCGATCAAGGTGCAGAGCGGCCGTCCCGGCTATATCAACCTGCTCGACGCGTTCAACGCGTGGCAGCTCGTGAAGGAACTGAAGGCGGCCCTGGGCCTGCCGGCGGCGACTTCCTTCAAGCACGTCAGCCCGACCTCCGCGGCCGTCGGCCTGAAGCTTTCGGATGACTTGAAGAAGGCCTGCTTCGTGGACGACGTGAAGGGGCTGGACGATTCTCTGCTGGCCTGCGCCTATGCCCGCGCCCGGGGTACCGACCGGATGTGCTCCTTCGGCGACTGGGTTGCCCTGAGCGACGTGTGCGATGTGACCACCGCCACCATGCTGAAGCGGGAAGTCTCCGACGGCGTCATTGCTCCCGGGTATGAGCCGGAAGCGCTGGAAATCCTGAAGACAAAGCGCAAAGGCAACTACAACATCGTGGAAATTGATCC